>NZ_JAMYND010000005.1:0-250710 GCF_040318885.1 Mesorhizobium sp. M0998 | reverse complement strand
GGTGTCCTGTATCCACCCAAAGAGAGACGGGCGTGAGGGAGGAGTGCGTCCAAAATCGAGCCGATCGGGCCAATGATGCCGGTCGATGCCGCGCCAGGGCGACAGGGCGAGGCCTTAGACGCCTTCAAAAGACGCCCAGTAGGCCAATCAGGTTAAGCACACCCTTCATGCAAAGCCCTCACAAGGGGAGAAGGCAAGGGGCGCCTGTTAAGCCGGCAACAGCGCGCCTTCGAGCGTGGTGAGCTGGTTGAGGAACTGCTCGGCCTTGCTGCGGGTCTGGTCGTCCTTGGCGTCGGCGGCGTCTTCCCTGGCCTCCTGGATGCGGCGGGCAAGGTCGGCGCGGTCGATGTCGCCGACGGCCACAGCCGATTCCGCCAGCAGCGTGCAGCCGGCCGGAACGATGTCGGCAAAGCCGCCGAACACCACATAGCGCTCTTCCTTGCCTTGCGCGGTCTTTAGCGTGACGACGCCCGGCTTGATCGTCGTCATGACCGGCGCGTGATGCGCCATGACAGTCATTTCGCCCTCGGCGCCCGGAATGACGACGGATTCGACCTGCTCGGAAACCAAGAGGCGCTCCGGCGAGACCAGTTCGAATTTGAAAGCTTCAGGCATGATCAATTTAGCGACTGGTGAATGGTGAATGGTGAATAGTCAGAAAGAATGACCTTCACTCAGCCCCCGATTTCCTATCCGCTACTCCCCATTCACAATTCACTATCGACCCATTCACCATCAGGCCGCTTCAGCGGCCAGGCGCTGTGCCTTCTCGACCGCTTCCTCGATGCCGCCGACCATGTAGAAGGCGGCCTCCGGCAGATGGTCGTAATCGCCGTTGCAAAGGCCCTTGAAGCCCTTGATGGTGTCGGCGAGGTCGACCAGCTTGCCCGGTGCGCCGGTGAACACTTCGGCGACGAAGAAGGGCTGCGACAGGAAGCGCTCGATCTTGCGGGCGCGGGCCACGGTCTGCTTATCCTCTTCCGACAGCTCGTCCATGCCCAGGATGGCGATGATGTCCTGCAGCGACTTGTAGCGCTGAAGGATCGACTGCACCTGGCGGGCGACCTGGTAATGCTCTTCGCCGACAACCATCGGGTCGAGCATGCGCGAGGTCGAATCGAGCGGATCGACCGCCGGATAGATGCCCTTTTCCGAAATCGCGCGGTTGAGCACGGTCGTCGCGTCGAGGTGGGCGAACGAGGTCGCCGGTGCAGGGTCGGTCAGGTCGTCGGCCGGCACATAGATCGCCTGCACCGAGGTGATCGAACCCTTGGTCGTCGTGGTGATACGCTCCTGCAGCGCACCCATGTCGGTGGCCAGCGTCGGCTGGTAGCCCACGGCCGAAGGAATGCGGCCGAGCAGCGCCGACACTTCCGAGCCCGCCTGCGTGAAACGGAAGATGTTGTCTACGAAGAACAGCACGTCCTGGCCCTGATCGCGGAAATATTCGGCAACCGTCAGCCCGGTCAGGCCGACGCGGGCGCGGGCGCCCGGCGGCTCGTTCATCTGGCCATAGACGAGCGCGGCCTTGGAGCCTTCGCCGCCGCCCTTCTTGTTGACGCCGGACTCGATGAACTCGTGATAGAGGTCGTTGCCTTCGCGGGTGCGCTCGCCGACGCCGGCGAACACCGAGAAGCCGCCATGCGCCTTGGCGACGTTGTTGATCAGTTCCTGGATCAGCACCGTCTTGCCGACGCCGGCGCCGCCGAACAGGCCGATCTTGCCGCCGCGGGCATAGGGGGCCAGCAGGTCGAGCACCTTGATGCCGGTGACCAGGATCTGCGCTTCCGTCGACTGCTCGACATAGGTCGGCGCCGGCTGGTGAATCGAGCGCATCTCGATGCCGTCGACCGGGCCTGCCTCGTCGACCGGCTCGCCGATGACGTTGATGATGCGGCCGAGCATGCCCGGGCCGACCGGCACGGTGATCGGAGCGCCGGTATCATAGACGTCCTGGCCGCGGACCAGACCTTCGGTCGAGTCCATGGCGATGCAGCGCACGGTGTTTTCGCCCAGATGCTGGGCCACCTCTAGCACCAGGCGATTGCCGACGTTGATCGTCTCAAGCGCGTTCAGGATCGCCGGCAGATGTTCGCCGAACTGGACGTCGACAACGGCGCCGATGACCTGGCGAACCTTGCCTGCCAGGCCGGTTTTCTTGATGGTGGCGGCCGGCGCATTCACAGCGGCGGCCTTGGTTGCTGCCGCCTTCTTGGCCGGAGCGGCCTTTGCTGCCGCCGGAGCCTTCGCTGGTGCCGCGGCCTTCGGGGCTACCGTCTTCGGGGTCGCTGCTTTCGCCATCGTTCTTACCCTTTTCGTCTCTTTGTTTCTCACACGCTTGAGGTCGATGACCTCCTTGTGGGCGTGCCTAGAGCGCCTCGGCGCCCGAAATGATTTCGATCAATTCCTTGGTGATCTGCGCCTGCCGCTGGCGGTTGTAGGTGATCGACAATTTGTTGATCATGTCGCCGGCGTTGCGCGTCGCATTGTCCATGGCGCTCATCTTGGCGCCCATCTCGCCGGCAGCATTCTCGAGCAGCGCGCGAAAAACCTGCACGGAAATGTTGCGCGGGATGAGATCGGAGAGGATCTCGCCCGGCTCCGGCTCGTATTCGTAGACGGCGCTGCCGCCATCCCTCACTTCCGCGCCAGCCGCAGGCGCGCCCGCCGGGATAATTTGCTGCGCCGTCGGGATCTGGCTGATCACCGACTTGAACTGCGAATAGAACAGCGTGCAGATATCGAAGCCGCCTTCGTTGAACAGGTGGATCACCTTCTTGGCGATGGCATCGGCATTGACGAAGCCCAGCGTCTTGACCTCGCGCAGGTCGACACGCTCGATGATCAGCGCCCCGTAGTCGCGGCGCAATATGTCGAACCCCTTCTTGCCGACGCAGATGATCTTGACCTGCTTGCCGTCTGCCAGAAGCTTACGGATGTGGTCGCGGGCAAAGCGGGCGATCTGCGAATTGAAGCCGCCGCACAGACCGCGTTCGGCCGTGCAGACGACAAGCAGATGCACGTCGTCCTTGCCGGTGCCGGTCATCAGCGCCGGGGCATCGCCGCCGCCGCCGATCGCCTGGGTGATGTTGGCCAGCACCGCGCCCATGCGCTCCGAATAGGGACGCGCCGCTTCCGCCGCTTCCTGCGCGCGACGCAGCTTCGCCGCGGCGACCATCTGCATCGCCTTGGTGATCTTCTGCGTCGCCTTGACCGAGGCGATACGGTTACGAAGGTCTTTTAACGAAGGCATGCTTCAAACCTGATCCCGTCCGTCCTGCTCAAGCAAAGGTCTTGGCGAAGGCGTCGATTTCTGCCTTCAGCCTGGCGCGCAGATCGTCGGACAGCGCCTTCTCCTTGCGGATGCCGTCGAGCACGTCCTTGCCGGCCGAGCGCATATGCGACAACAGGCCATGCTCGAACTTGCCGACCTGGTTGATCGCCAGCTTGTCGAGATAGCCGTTGACGCCGGCGAAGATCACCGCGACCTGCTCCTCGACTTTGAGCGGCGAGAATTGCGGCTGCTTCAACAGCTCGGTCAGACGCGAGCCGCGGTTGAGCAGGCGTTGCGTGGCGGCATCGAGGTCGGAGCCGAACTGCGCGAAAGCAGCCATTTCGCGGTACTGCGCGAGCTCGCCCTTGATTGACCCGGCAACCTGCTTCATCGCCTTGATCTGCGCCGAGGAGCCGACGCGCGACACCGACAGGCCGACATTGACCGCCGGGCGCACGCCCTGGAAGAACAGATTGGTTTCCAGGAAGATCTGGCCGTCGGTGATCGAGATGACGTTGGTCGGGATATAGGCCGAAACGTCGTTGGCCTGCGTTTCGATGATCGGCAGCGCCGTCAGAGACCCGCCGCCGTTTTCGTCGTTGAGCTTGGCGGCGCGCTCGAGCAGGCGCGAGTGCAGGTAGAAGACGTCGCCGGGATAGGCCTCGCGGCCCGGAGGACGGCGCAGCAGCAGCGACATCTGGCGATAGGCGACGGCCTGCTTCGACAGATCGTCGTAGCTGATCAGCGCGTGCATGCCGTTGTCGCGGAAATATTCGCCCATGGTGCAGGCGGTGAACGGCGCCAGGAACTGCATCGGCGCCGGATCGGAGGCGGTCGCGGCGATGATGATCGAATAGTCGAGCGCGCCGCGCTCTTCCAGGACCTTGACGAACTGCGCCACGGTCGAGCGCTTCTGGCCGACGGCGACATAGACGCAGTACAGCTTTTCCTTCTCAGGGCCGTTGTCGTGCACCGATTTCTGGTTGAGCATGGTGTCGAGGATGATCGCGGTCTTGCCGGTCTGGCGGTCGCCGATGACCAGCTCGCGCTGGCCGCGGCCGACCGGGATCAGCGCGTCGATGGCCTTGAGGCCGGTCGACATTGGCTCGTTCACCGATTTGCGCGGGATGATGCCGGGCGCTTTGACGTCGACGCGCTTGCGTTCGGTGGCCTGGATCGGGCCTTTGCCGTCGATCGGGTTGCCGAGCGCGTCGACGACGCGGCCGAGCAGACCCATGCCGACGGGTGCATCGACGATGGCGCCGGTGCGCTTGACGGTGTCGCCTTCCTTGATGTCGCGGTCGGCGCCGAAGATGACAACGCCGACATTGTCGGCTTCGAGGTTGAGCGCCATGCCGCGGATGCCGCCGGGGAACTCGACCATCTCGCCGGCCTGGACATTGTCGAGGCCGTAGACGCGGGCGATACCGTCACCGACGGACAGCACCTGGCCGACTTCGGAGACCTCGGCCTCCTTGCCGAAATTCTTGATCTGGTCTTTCAGAATTGCGGAAATTTCCGCGGCGCGGATGTCCATCAGCCGACCTCTTTCAGTGCAAGCTTGAGCGAATTGAGTTTGGTTTTGAGCGACGTATCGATCTGGCGCGAGCCGATCTTGACCACCAGTCCGCCGAGCAGCGACGGATCGACGGTGACCGTGATCGCCACGTCTTTGCCGGCGACGCTTTTCAGCGCTGCTTTCAGCTCGGTTTCCTGGGCAGGCGTCAGCGGATGCGCCGAGGTGACCTCGGCAGCGGTCTCGCCGCGGTGTTCGGCGGCGATCCGGCGGAACGCCTTGATCATGCCGGGCACGGCGAACAGCCGGCGATTCTGGGCAACGACGCGCAGGAAATTGCCGGTGAGGCCGGTGATCCCTGCTCTGTCGGCGATCGCGGCGATCGCCTTGGCCTGGTCCTCGCTGGAGAAGACAGGGCTCCTGATCAGCCGCGAAAGGTCAGCGCTGCCTTCGAGCATCGTTTCGAACCTGTTGAGGTCGGCCTCGACGCTGGCGACCGAATTGGCCTGCAGCGCGAGTTCGAACAGCGAACCCGCATAGCGTTCTGCGACACCTGAGATTGGCGATGACGATTGGGCCACGGACCGTCTTTTCTCTTGTCTGACAGGCCGCAGATTGTTGGCGCGAGCAAAAACTCTGGCTAAATCTTTGACCTTACTGCATTTTTCCAAGCACGGAGGCGCGGCTTCCGCTATCCCCGGTCGAAAGTCGATTGCCGTCTAGCACAGGCATTTTCAGACCGCAATGCGTCGTCCGGCATGGTTTTCAGGCACTATTGTCGCATCCGCCGGGCGAGTTCAGCAACCAACCCCGGATTGATCCCTGATTCAGGGCAAAAAGCCGAAGGCGAAGGCAAGCGGCAGCGCCGCCAGCACCAGCTCGACGACGATGGAAGCCCAGTTGAACGGCGTGTTGGCGCCGTCCGACATCATCGATAGCAGCCGGCCGAAGGCGGTGAACAGCCAGGAGAAGCCGAGCGCCATATAGAGCAGCGGCTGCGCCAAGAGGATGCAGCACAGGCTGACACCGAGATAGAAGCCCGACATCCTGCCGCGACCTTCGGCGATCGCCGCCGCCTTCTCGGGCTTGACCTGCAGCCTGAGAATCCGGAAGGCCAGCCCTGGCGCCAGGAACAGCAGCAGCCCGAAAAGCAAGGTCACGACGGCGCTTGACCATGCCAGCCACTCGCCCTGGCTCATCGGCCATGGAAACGCAAATTCCATCCTTGTCCCCTCGTAAATGGATATTCAAAATTTTCGGGCATTCTAGCGAAGCAAGAGACATGCGCCAGATGGGCCGTCGCAATTTACGGGGCGTCAGCCCAACGCGAGCGCCGTTGTATCGACCGGGCTAACAGGACGTTACACAACGGGCTGTTTTTTTCTGCACAATTCCTATATTGTGACTACATGAGACCACAAGAGGTTCCGCGCATGAAGACGATGCAACTACGAGAGGCAAAGGCCAGCCTTTCCGCGCTCGTGGAGGCTGCTGAGAACGGTGAGCCCACGGTTATCACCAAGCACGGCAAGCCCGCAGTCATGGTGGTGCCAATCGGTGAGGGACGGAAACTTTATCCGCAGAACAGCCAAAAAGACTTCGTGGATTTCCTGCTTCAGTATCCAGGCGGCATCGAGCTTGAGCGAAACGAATCGCCGTCGCGGGAAGTGGAGTTTTGACCGGCTATCTGCTTGATACGTCTTTTCTCTCGGCATTTGCACCTGGTCGGCCTCTGCTTCCGGCACACGTGCAGAACTGGGTTGCCGAACAAGGAGAACGCGGCTCTTGGCAGCTCTCGTCGATCGTCATCTTGGAGGTGGAACGAGGAATCGCGAAACTGAAGCGGGCGGGCGGGCATATGAAGGCAGAGCGCATCAATGAGTGGTTCGAAAGGTTGCTTCTAGAGTTCAACCAGCGCATCCTTCCCATCGATTTAGCAATCGCGCGAGAAGCCGGAAAACTGGAAGACGCCACTATCGCCAGAGGCGCCAATCCGGGTCTGGCGGACGTTCTGATCGCAGCTACTGCCCGTTTGCACGGCCTGTCAGTTTTGACGGCCAACACCCGGCATTTTGCGATTCTCGACGTGCCTTACCTGAACCCATTCACCGAACGCGCCTCGAAAGGGTAATTCGACAGCTTACAAAAAGCTCTGCGGGTCGATGTCGACCTGGACTCGCACCGAGCCCCTTATCTTTGGTCCCTCGGCCAGCATGGTGCGAATGAACCCTTGCATGTCGGCGCGCCGCTCGCCCTGGATCAGCAGGCGAAAGCGATGGCGGCCGCCGATCAATGACAGCGGCGCCTCGGCCGGGCCGAGCACGAACAGGTCGGTGGCTTGCGGCGCGGCGCGACGCAGGCCACGGGCGTGCCCTTCGGCTTCGGCCCGTGTCGCCGCGCTGACGATGACGCCGGCGAGCCTGCCGAAGGGCGGCAGCCCCGCCCGCTCACGCTCGGCGATCTCGCGCTCGTAGAAGGCCTCGGCATCGCCTGAGACGATCGCGCGCATCACCGGGTGGTCGGGTTGGAAGGTCTGCAGCAGGCCGAGGCTTTTCTTGCCGGTGCGACCGGCGCGGCCGGTCACCTGGCTGAGCAGTTGGAAGGTGCGCTCGGCGGCGCGCGGGTCGCCATTGGCAAGGCCGAGATCGGCATCGACCACACCGACCAGCGTCATGTTGGGGAAATTATGGCCCTTCGCGACGAGTTGCGTGCCGATGACGATGTCGGCCTCGCCATTGGCGATGGCTTCAAGCTCGAGCCGCAGCCGCCGCACGCCGCCCATCAGGTCGGACGACAAGACGATGGTGCGGGCATCGGGGAAATGCGCGACGACCTCCTCGGCGATGCGCTCGACGCCTGGCCCGCAGGCGACCAGATGATCGAGCGTGCCGCATTCCGGACAGGCTTCGGGCCGGCGTTCATTGTGCCCGCAGTGGTGGCAGACGAGCTGGCCGCGAAAGCGGTGCTCGACCAGCCAGGCCGAGCAGACCGGACAGCCGAAGCGGTGGCCGCAGACCCGGCAGAGCGTCAGCGGCGCATAACCGCGGCGGTTGAGGAACAGCAGCGACTGTTCCTGTTTTGCCAGTGTCTGCCGCATTTGTCCAAGCAACACCGGCGACAGGAAACCGCCGCGTGCCGGCGGCGCGCGGCGCATGTCGATCGTCTTGAGATCGGGAAGTGCCGCCTCGGCAAAGCGCGCCGAAAGCACCGCCCTGCTGTAGCGGCCCTGGCTGGCATTGACCCGGCTTTCGACCGACGGTGTCGCCGAAGCGAGCACGACCGGAAAGCCGCCGATATGGCCGCGCACCACGGCCATGTCGCGCGCGTTGTAAAAGACGCGATCCTCCTGCTTGTAGGCGGGATCGTGCTCTTCGTCGACGACGATCAGTCCAAGCTCCCTGAACGGCAGGAACAGCGCCGAGCGCGCGCCGGCGACGACCCGCGCGCCGCCTTCCGCTACCTGCCGCCAGACCTTTTCGCGCATCCTTGGCGGCAGGTCCGAGTGCCACTCCGCCGGCTTGGCGCCGAACCGCTCCTGGAAGCGTTCGAGGAAGGCATGGGTCAGCGCAATTTCCGGCAGCAGGATCAGCACCTGCTTGCCGCGATCGAGCGCGGCCGCGACCGCCTCGAAATAGACCTCCGTCTTGCCGGATCCGGTTACACCGTCGAGCAGGGTGACCCCGAATGTACCGGTCGCGACATTGGCGCGCAGCGTCTCGGCGGCATCGCTCTGGTCGGGCATCAGTGAAGGCACGGCGTAGCCGGGATCGGGTGCTGCGACCACCGGCCGCGGCGGGATCATCACCGTCTGGAATACGCCCTGCGCCCGCAGCCCGTCCACCACCGTCGACGACACGCCTGCCGCATGCGCCAGGCCGGATCGCGTCCAGGCAAGTCCGCCTTCGGCCGTCTCCAGCACGCGCGTCCTCGCCTCCGTCATCCGGTCGGGCTTGGCGAAGGTGCGCTGCAGCCCTTCGATCCACGGCTCCGGATCGAACGCCTCCGGCGCCCTGAGCAGCATGCGCGCCACCATGCCGGGCGGCGACAGCGTGTACTGCGCCACCCAATCGACAAAACGCCGCATCGCGCGGTCGATCGGCGGGCAGTCGAAAACCTGCTCGATCGGCCGCAATTTCTTCGCGTCGACCTTTTCGACGGCGCCGTCCCAGACGATGCCGGCGACCTGGCGGGGCCCAAGCGGAACGCGCACGATCGAGCCCGGCACCACGCGCATGCCAGCCGGCACGGCATAGGTGTAGGGGCGCTCGGCGGGCATCGGCACCAGCACCGGTGCGGCCGCGACAAAGGGCGAATCTTCGATCATGAGGCGTGACCTTGCCCCGACTTTGGTCTAGATCAAAGTCCGACCCCGAATGTGCATGACGTGCACATGAAAAATCTTCAGGAGACCGCCATGAAATTTTTTGTCGACACCGCCGATGTCAAGGAAATCCGCGAGCTGAACGATTTGGGGCTGCTCGACGGCGTAACCACCAATCCGTCGCTGATCCTGAAATCCGGCGGCAAGATCGCCGACGTCACAAGAGAGATCTGCGAGATCGTCAAGGGCCCAGTCTCGGCCGAAGTCGTCGCCACCGAATACAAGGACATGATGGCGGAGGCCAAGATCCTGGCCAGGATCGCCGACAATGTCTGCATCAAGGTGCCGCTGACGCTCGATGGCCTGAGAGCCTGCAAGGACATCCGGTCGGACGGCCGCATGGTCAACGTCACGCTGTGCTTCTCGGCCACCCAGGCGCTGCTCGCCGCCAAGGCCGGCGCCTCCTTCATCTCGCCCTTCGTCGGCCGCATCGACGACAGCGGCTGGGACGGCATGGAGCTGATTGCCGATATCCGCACCATCTACGACAATTATGACTTCCAGACCGAGATCCTGACCGCTTCTGTGCGCACCGTGAACCATGTCAAGCAGGCGGCGCTAATCGGTGCCGATGTCATCACCGCGCCGCCGGCGACGCTCAAGGCACTGGTCAAACACCCGCTGACCGACAAGGGCCTGGAACTGTTCCTCGCCGACTGGGCAAAGACCGGGCAGAAGATCGGCTGAAGCGACTATCCTACGAAAAAAAAAGGCCGAGCAATCGGCCTTTTTTTGCAGATTGCGCACTCCGGAAAGACCTAGCTTGCCGCCGGCTTGCCGTGCTTGATCAGATCCTGAGCGATCGACAGCCGCAGCACATCTGCCAGCTCGCGCGCCGCACGGTTCTCGGCGTCGATCTGGGCTCGGTATGACGCGAATTCCTGGCGCGGCCTGTCGTATGACGACGGAATCGAGCGCTTGCCCCTCGCTATGACCGTGCCCGTCTTGGCATCGCTGAGCACATAGTTGGCGGTCAGCGTTACAGTGCCGGCGGTCGGCTCGTCCTCGTCTGTCGTGACCTGCTCGATTGCCGCCGATTCGACGAGTTCGGAGACGCCGAGATCAAGCGAATAGACCGGCGAAGCCGGCTCGCCGGCGCCCCGGCCGAGCGCGAAGATCAAATTGTTGCGGACCTGCTGGGCGTAGCGGGTCTTGACCGGCTTGACCGAGATCGATGCCAGCTCGGCAGCAGCGCCGACCTGCGAGCCGGCGATCAGCGGCGCGCTCGAATAGAGCGGCCGCACCGTACAGGCGGAAACCAGCGCCACCGAGGCGAGCAGCCCGCAAAGCACGACGCGGCGCAGCGTCAGCTCTGTCTTTCGCGGATCAGGCAACGACATTAACGATCCTCTGCGGCACGATGATCACCTTGCGCGGCGCCTTACCTTCGAGCGCTCTCTGCACGAAGTCGAGGGCCAGAACCGCTTTTTCGACCGCACCTTGGTCCGCGTCGCGGGCAATTGTCAAATCGCCGCGCTTCTTGCCGTTGACCTGCACCGGCAGCACGATCTCGGCGTCGACGACAAGCGAGGGATCGTAGACCGGCCAGGGCCGTTCGGCGACAAGGTCGGTGCCGCCGAGCGTCTGCCAGCACTCCTCGGCCAGATGCGGCATGACCGGCGCGATCAGGTGCACCAGGATCTCGACGGCCTCACGGCAGGCCGCTTGCAGCGCCGGACCGGCCTTGCCCTCTGCCGCCTCGTTGAGCGGTACAGTCAAGGCATTGGCGAGCTCATAGATGCGGGCGATGGCGCGGTTGAAGGCGAGCTTTTCGATATCCTCACCGACCGATTTCAGGATCTTGTGCGCGGCCTTGGACACTGTCCCGGCCTCGCCGTCCTTCGCCGCCTCTGGCCGGACTCCGGCGAGCGATTCGGCAGCCGTCGACACCAGGCGCCAGATGCGCTGGATGAAGCGGTGCGCGCCGGCCGCACCCTCGTCGGTCCATTCGACATCGCGCTCGGGCGGCGAGTCCGACAGCATGAACCAGCGCGCCGTATCGGCGCCGTAGCCGTCGGTGATCTCTTCCGGACTCACCGTATTCTTCTTCGACTTCGACATCTTTTCGAGCGGACCGATCACCGCCTCTTCGCCGGTGGCGATTTCGAAGGCGCGGCGCTTGCCGTCGGCGTCTTCCAGCCTGACCTCGCTTGGCGCAAGCCAGCGGCCGTTCGAGGCGCCGCCAACCCGATAGGTCTCGTGCACCACCATGCCTTGCGTGAACAGGCCCCTGAACGGCTCGGCGAGATCGACATGGCCGGTCTCGCGCATGGCGCGGGTGAAAAAGCGCGAATAGAGCAAATGCAGGATCGCATGCTCAATACCGCCAATATACTGGTCGACCGGCAGCCATTCAGTCGCGGCCTCGGGATCGGTCGGATCGTTTGCCCACGGCGCGGTGAAGCGAGCGAAATACCACGAAGAATCGACAAATGTGTCCATCGTGTCGGTTTCGCGCCGCGCATCCTTGCCGCAACGCGGGCATTTGACGTGCCGCCATGTCGGATGGCGATCGAGCGGATTGCCCGGCCGGTCGAACTCGATGTCGTCCGGCAGCTTGACCGGCAGGTCGGCTTTCGGCACCGGCACCACGCCGCAATCCTCGCAATGGATCATCGGGATCGGGCAGCCCCAATAGCGCTGGCGCGAAATGCCCCAGTCGCGCAGGCGGAAATTCACCTTGCGCTCTGCCATCGGCCGGTTGCCGATGGTCCTTTGTTCCAGCAGCTTCGCCACCTCGTCGAATGCCTGATCCGGCTTCATGCCGTCGAGGAAGCGCGAATTGATCATCGCGCCATCATCGACGTAAGCCTCGTCGATGACCTGGAAGCTTCCTTGATTCTTGCCTTCCGGCATCACCACCGGAATGACCGGAAGGCCGTATCTGTTGGCGAAGTCGAGGTCGCGCTGGTCATGTGCCGGGCAGCCGAAGATGGCGCCGGTGCCATAGTCCATCAGCACGAAATTGGCGACGTAGACGGGTAGCGTCCACCTCTCGTCGAACGGATGGACGACGCGAGTGCCGGTATCGAAACCCTTCTTCTCGGCCGTCTCCAAGGCCGCCGCCGAAGTGCCCATATGGCGGACTTCGTCGATGAACTTTGCCAGTGCCGGATTGTCTTTGGCGGCCTTTTTGGCCAGCGGATGGTCGGCCGCAATCGCCATGAAGGACGCGCCGAAGATCGTGTCGGGCCTTGTCGTATAGACTTCGAGCTCATGCTCGCCGGCGATTGGCTTGACCAGCGGCCAGCGGATCAGCAGCCCTTCTGAACGGCCGATCCAGTTCGCCTGCATCAGCTTCACTTTTTCCGGCCAGTCGTCGAGCTGATCGAGCGAATCCAGCAGATCCTGCGCATAATCGGTGATCTTGAAGAACCACTGCGTCAGCTCGCGCTGTTCCACCAGCGCGCCTGAGCGCCAGCCGCGTCCGTCGATGACCTGCTCGTTGGCAAGCACCGTCATGTCCTCCGGATCCCAGTTGACCTTGGAGGATTTGCGCGTCACCAGCCCCTTCTCGACGAAATCGAGGAACAGCATCTGCTGGCGGTGATAGTAGTCGACATCGCAGGTGGCGAACTCGCGCGCCCAATCGAGCGACAGGCCCATGACCTTGAGCTGCTCGCGCATGGCGGCGATGTTCTGATAGGTCCAGTCCTTGGGATGGACCTTGTTCTGCATCGCCGCGTTTTCGGCTGGCATGCCAAAGGCGTCCCAGCCCATCGGGTGCAGCACATTGAAACCCTTGGCCCGCTTGTAGCGCGCCACCACATCGCCCATCGTATAGTTGCGGGTATGGCCGATATGGATGCGCCCCGACGGATAGGGGAACATCTCCAGCACGTAGTATTTCGGGCGCGGGTCGTCATTGTCGGCTTCGAACAGCTTCTTGGCGTCCCAGGCCTTCTGCCATTTGGGCTCTGACGCGCGCGGATTGTATCGTTCGGTTGCCATCGGGTGTTTTTCACTTAAAAGCATGCGCGAGCCGCCGGACAATGCCCGGGCGGCTCAGGAAATGTCGTCGCGGTGTTCACCATGGATTGCCGGACCCGTCAACTGCGGCGATCCGGCGAAAAGCCAAACACAGGCAGGATATAGGCATGGCGAGCGCCGCCGAACAGCTTTTCACGGTCAAGGCAAGGATCGCTGCCGCCGAGCGCGAGGCAGGCCGTGAGGCCGGAGCGGTGACGCTGGTCGCGGTCTCGAAAACCTTCGACGCCGCCGATATCCGCCCCGTCATCGAGGCCGGCCAGCGCGTCTTCGGCGAAAACCGCGTCCAGGAAGCACAAGCCAAATGGCCGGCACTGCGGACGGCGTTTCCCGACGTCGAGCTGCATCTGATCGGTCCGCTGCAATCGAACAAGGCCAAGGAAGCGGTGGCATTGTTCGACGTCATCGAAACCATCGACCGTGAAAAGATCGCCGCAGAGCTGGCCAAGGAGATCGCCAGGCAGGGCAGGACGCCAAGGCTCTATGTCCAGGTCAACACCGGCTCCGAGCCGCAAAAGGCCGGCATCGAGCCACGCGAGGCTGTCGCCTTCGTCGCCCGCTGCCGCTCGGTTCACGCCCTCGCCATCGAAGGGCTGATGTGCATTCCGCCGGCCGACGAGAACCCCGGCCCGCATTTCGCGCTGCTGGAAAAGCTTGGGCTTGAGGCCGGCGTCGACAAGCTCTCCATGGGCATGTCCGGCGACTACGAAACCGCGATCGCCTTCGGCGCGACCAATGTCAGGGTTGGATCGGCGATTTTCGGCGCCAGATGAGGCGCAGCCGCCCTTAGGCCACAAGCTGACATTGACTAAGCCAGCGCATAGAAACGGAACGTTTCGTTCCTATATCGATCGAGTTATTCTCAACCCGTCTGGAGCCACCATGCGTTACAATCAACTTGGAAATACGGGGATGTTCGTCTCCGAACTTTGCCTCGGCACGATGACGTTCGGCGCGGCCGGCGAGAATGCCCAATGGGGCCTGATCGCCAGCCTCGACCAGAAGGGCGTCGACGAGATCGTTGCCCGCTCCCTCGCCGCCGGCGTCAATTTCTTCGACACGGCGGATGTCTATTCCTTCGGCGCCTCGGAACGGCTTCTCGGCCAGTCGCTCAGGAACCTTGGCGTCAACCGTCAGGACGTGATCATCGCCACCAAGGTTCATGGCGCCATGGGCGGCGGCCCGAACCAGCGCGGTTCCTCGCGCGGCCACATCATGGATTCGGTCGAGAGCAGCCTCGAGCGGCTACAGCTCGATCACATCGATCTCTACCAGCTGCACGGCACCGACACGGTGACGCCGATCGACGAAACGCTGCGGGCGCTCGACGACCTGGTTGCCGCCGGCAAGGTCCGCTATGTCGGCGTCTCGAACTGGCAGGCCTGGCGCATCGCCAAGGCGCTGGGTATTGCGGAGCGCAAAGGCTTTGCCCGCTTCGAGACCGTGCAGTCGTATTATTCGATCGCCGGCCGCGATCTCGAGCGCGAAATCGTGCCGCTGCTCAACGAGGAGAAACTCGGGCTGATGGTCTGGTCGCCGATGGCTGGCGGCCTGCTCTCCGGCAAATACGGACCGGGCGCCCCCGGCAATGGCGAGGGCCGCCGCGCCAGCTTCAATTTCCCGCCGGTCAATGAGGACCGTGCCTGGGCAGCGGTCGCTGTCATGCGCGAGATCGCCGTCAAGCACGGCGTCAGCGTCGCCACGGTGGCGCTCGGCTATGTCCTGGCCAAGCCATTCGTGATGAGCGTCATCATCGGCGCCAGCCGCATGGAGCAGCTGGAACAGAACCTTGCAGCCACCGAGTTGCAGCTCGATGCCGATGATCTTGTTCGCCTCGACGAAGTCAGTGCCCTGCCCGCCGAATACCCCGGCTGGATGCTGGAGCGTCAGGCGGCCGGCCGGCGGCCGGCGCCCTTTGTGCCGAAAAAGTAGTTCAATTTACCTTCGATTCGATGCTTTGGGAGCCGGCAGGCTCCCGATCTTTTTTTGGGCTCAAGTCAGCCGAACAGTCTCGACCAAAAAGTCCAAAAACGCCCGCACCCGCGCCGGCAGATACTTGCCTTGGCCGACATAGACGGCGTGGGTGAGTTCCTCGTCGCCGGGATTGAAATCTTCCAGCAGCGGCAGAAGCCGGCCGGCGGCAATGTCGGCCTCCACATGCCAGCGTGCCAGCCGGGCGATGCCCGCCCCCGAGAGCGCCATCAGCCGCATCGCCTCGCCGTCGCTGACCAGCGTATTTCCTATGATCGACAGGGTGATCGGCTTGCCGGCCGCGTCGATAAAAGGCCA
Source organism: Mesorhizobium sp. M0998 (assembly GCF_040318885.1). NCBI lineage: Bacteria > Pseudomonadati > Pseudomonadota > Alphaproteobacteria > Hyphomicrobiales > Phyllobacteriaceae > Mesorhizobium > Mesorhizobium sp. M0998. The sequence goes on along the minus strand of NZ_JAMYND010000005.1, from coordinate 235,263 downwards.
GCCCTCGAGGTGACGAACGAAACGGAATCCCATCCGGTTGTGACGATCGAGGTCGGCGGGCGTCTTGGGCGTGCCACGCGCTTCGAGATACGATGGCGCCGCAACGACGACCACCCGGCTCTGCCCGAGCTTGCGCGCCACCAGCCGTGATTCGCCGAGCGGCCCGGCGCGGATGGCGACGTCAGCGCGCTCCTCCATCAGGTCGATGACATCGTCGGTCAACACCAGATCGACCGAGATTTCGGGGTAGCGCTCTAGGAAACGCGGCAAAAGCGGGATCAGCCGATGCTGCCCGAAAGGCACGTAGCTGTTGATCCGCAGCCGGCCACGCGGCGCGGCACCCGCCGCTGCCTCGCGCTCGGCCGCCGCCATGTCGGCAAGGACGCGCACGCCGCTGTCGAAGAACGCCGCCCCCTCCGGCGTCAGTTGCAGCTTGCGCGTCGAACGGCTGACCAGCCGCGCACCAAGCCGCGCCTCCAGCCGCGCGATCAGCTTGCTCACCGCCGACGGCGTCATCCGCAACGCGCGGGCAGCGGCTGAAAAGCTGCCCGCCTCGACGACGCGGACGAACACTTCGATCTCGCCGGAGCGATTGATGTCGGGCCTGGCCATTGGTGAATCTATTTCACAGACGATGTGCCCGATGCAAGGCTGGTTCACAGCACATCGCGGCACGATCTTCCGGATCGGGGCGTGGGAGGACACGGCGCCCGTCGTCAAAACTGGTCGTCATCGAAGTGGGAACCGCCATGCCCCTTGCTCTTTACGCTCTTGCCGCCGGTGCCTTTGGCATCGGCGTCACCGAATTCGTCATCATGGGCCTGCTGCTCGACGTCAGCACCGATCTCGGCGTCTCGATCTCAGCTTCCGGCCAGCTGATTTCCGGCTATGCGCTGGGCGTCGTCATCGGCGCGCCGCTGCTGACGATCGCGACCGGCCGTTGGCCGCGCAAGACCGTGCTTCTGGCGCTGATGGCGATCTTCACGCTGGGCAACCTCGCTTGTGCGCTTGCCCCAGACTACTGGACGCTGATGGGTGCGCGCGTACTGACCGCCTTCGCCCACGGTACCTTCTTCGGCGTCGGCTCGGTCGTGGCGACCGGACTGGTGGCGCCCAACAAGAAAGCCTCGGCGATCGCCCTGATGTTCACCGGCCTGACCATCGCCAACATCCTCGGCGTGCCCTTCGGCACATGGCTCGGCCAAGCCTTCGGCTGGCGCGCGACCTTCTGGGCGGTGACCCTGGTCGGCATCGCCGCCTTTACCATCATTCTGCTGCTGGTGCCGCGCAGCCGAACAGAGCCTGAGAAGAGCAATTTGCGCGCCGATCTCGCCTTGCTCGGCCGCGCGCCGGTCCTGCTTGGCTTTGCCACCACCGTGCTTGGCTATGCCGGCGTCTTCGCCGTCTTCACCTACATCGCCCCGTTGCTGACCGAGATCACCGGTTTTGACGAGACAGCGGTGTCGCCGATCCTGCTGGTCTTCGGCGGCGGCCTCATCGCCGGCAACCTCGCCGGCGGCAAGTTCGCCGATCGCTGGCTGGTACCGTCCGTTCTCGGCAGTCTCGTCGTGCTGGCGCTGGTGCTCGGCACCATGACCTTCGCCCTGCACAGCCAGGTCATGGCCGTTATCTATGTCGGCCTGCTCGGCGCCGCCGCCTTCGCCACCGTCGCGCCGCTACAGTTATGGGTGTTGCAGAAGGCGCAAGGCGCCGGCCAGAGCCTAGCTTCATCCTTCAACATCGCCGCCTTCAACCTCGGCAATGCGGCCGGCGCCTGGCTCGGCGGCGTGGTCATCGCCCATGGTCCCGGCCTCGGTGCCGTCACCTGGGTCGCGGCGCTGTTGCCACTTTCAGCGCTTGCCGTAGCGGCGTTTGCGCTGCGTCTCGACCGAGATCCTGTCCTCGCTACACCGGAAATCGCGCGGTCATAGAACGCAAACCTCAGCCAATCTTTGAAACAGCCATCCTTCCACAAGGAGCAAACCCATGGATTATCGAAATCTTGGCGCATCAGGCCTGAAGGTCCCGGTGCTCTCGTTCGGCGCTGGAACCTTCGGCGGTTCAGGCCCGCTGTTCGGTGCCTGGGGCAACAGCGATGCGGCGGAAGCACGGCGGCTGGTCGACATCTGCCTTGAGGCCGGCGTCAACCTGTTCGACACCGCCGATGTCTATTCGAATGGCGCTTCCGAACAAGTGCTCGGCGCTGCCATCAAGGGCCGCCGCGACGCCGTGCTGATCTCGACCAAGACCTCGCTGCCGATGGGCGACGGTCCCAACGATGCCGGCTCGTCACGTTCACGCCTGATCAAGGCCGTCGAAGACGCGCTGAAGCGTCTTGGCACCGATTACATCGACCTGCTGCAACTGCACGCCTTCGACGCCGCAACACCGATCGAGGAGGTGCTGTCGACGCTGGACAGTCTCGTGCGCGCCGGCAAGCTGCGTTATGTCGGCGTCTCCAATTTTTCCGGCTGGCAAGTGATGAAGTCGCTCGGCCTGGCGGATAGACATGGCTATCCCCGATACGTCGCCCATCAGGTCTATTACTCGCTGGTCGGACGCGATTATGAATGGGAGTTGATGCCGCTCGGCCTCGACCAGGGCGTCGGTGCGCTGGTGTGGAGCCCACTCGGCTGGGGCCGCCTGACCGGCAAGATCCGCCGTGGCCAGAAGCTGCCTGAGAAAAGCCGGCTGCACGACACGGCAAGCTTCGGACCGCCCGTCGAGGATGAGCATCTCTATCGGGTCGTCGACGCGCTTGATGTTGTCGCCGAGGAAACCGGCAAGACCATACCGCAGATCGCCATCAATTGGCTGCTGCAGCGGCCGACCGTCGCCTCCGTCATCATTGGCGCGCGCAACGAGGAGCAGTTGCACCAGAATCTCGGCGCCGTCGGCTGGTCCTTGACAGCCGAGCAGATGAAGAAGCTCGACACGGCAAGTGAGATCACCGCACCCTATCCGTATTTTCCCTATCGCCGGCAGGAGGGTTTGCCCGGCTGAACCCGCCCGCAGTCTGACGCTCCAAAAGCTGGGCGGCGGCTCCCAGACTGCCGCCCGCCCGGCTAATGCAGAACGAACTCGCCGTCGACCTTGCGCCATTCGTTCGGCGCGATCAGCTTCTGGTGCGTGTAGCTGACCGAATGCAGCGGGCCTTCGAGCTTGGCCTTCCAGAACTCGATGAAGCGGATCAGCACGGGAAATTTCGGGGCGATGTCGTAATCCTGCCAGATGAAGCTCTGCAGCAGATGCGGATGATCTGGGAAGTGATAAAGAATCTTGGCCGTGGTCAAGCCATAGCCCTTGAGCATCAGGTCCATTTCTGAATGGTCGCGCATTGCCGGTCCCCTGGTTGATTCTCCTTCCTCCCAGCCTGAAATTGTGCACCCCATTTGCTTATTCGTCTATTGATATTTCTGCGATCAAACCAGATTCCTCCCGCAAAAACATGCGCTTAGCAGCCGCCTCACGAGAGTGCTGACACCGCCCGGCAAGGCACCTGCGGCATCCCGCCGCGCGAATCCAACGTCTAATGTTGCCGTCACCGCCGAACTGTTAATAATGCGCGCGAATTCGCGGCCGCATCGCCGCGATCCTGCCGGCGGTCAAGCCGGCGGTTTGGTTTTGGGGAGGAAGGCGAAGAAATGTCCGATGTTCATGTCCATCGCGTCCAGCCGGCGTGGAAGAAGAACGCGCTGATTGACAATGACACCTACCTGAAATGGTACGCCGACAGCGTCAAGAACCCGGACAAGTTCTGGGGCAAGCACGGCAAGCGCATCGACTGGTTCAAGCCCTACAGCAAGGTCAAGAACACGTCCTTCGACGGCAAGGTTTCGATCAAATGGTTCGAGGATGGCCAGACAAACGTTTCGTGGAACTGCATCGACCGGCATCTGAAGAAGCGCGGCGAACAGACCGCCATCATCTGGGAAGGCGACAATCCCTACGACGACAGGAAGATCACCTATAACGAACTTCACGCACGTGTCTGCCGCCTCGCCAATGTGATGAAGAAGCACGGCGTCAAGAAGGGCGACCGCGTCACCATCTACATGCCGATGATCCCGGAGGCCGCTTATGCGATGCTCGCCTGCACGCGCATCGGCGCCATTCATTCGGTTGTCTTCGGCGGCTTTTCGCCGGATGCGCTGGCCGGACGCATCGACGACTGCAAGTCGACCTTCGTCATCACCGCCGACGAAGGCCTGCGCGGCGGCAAGACTATCCCGCTGAAGGAGAACACCGACAAGGCGATCGAGATCGCCGCCAAGGCCGGAACGAAAGTCGAAAAGGTCTTGGTCGTGCGCCGCACCGGCGGCAAGACCGGCTGGGCCGCCGGGCGCGACGTCTGGTACCATGACGAGGTCGCCACGGTTAAGGCCGAATGCAAGCCCGAGAAGATGAACGCCGAGGACCCGCTGTTCATCCTCTACACATCCGGCTCGACCGGCAAGCCGAAGGGCGTGCTGCACACCACCGCCGGCTATCTCGTCTATGTCTCGATGACCCACCAATATGTCTTCGACTATCATGACGGCGATATCTACTGGTGCACCGCCGATGTCGGCTGGGTCACCGGCCACAGCTATATCGTCTACGGGCCGCTCGCCAACGGCGCCACCACGCTGATGTTTGAAGGCGTGCCGAACTACCCGTCGCAGTCGCGTTTCTGGGACGTGATCGACAAGCACAAGGTCAACATCTTCTACACGGCGCCGACGGCGCTGCGCGCGCTGATGGGCGCCGGCGATGCCCATGTCACCAAAACGTCGCGCAAGTCGCTGCGCGTGCTCGGCACCGTCGGCGAGCCGATCAATCCGGAAGCCTGGGAGTGGTATTTCAACGTCGTCGGCAACGGCAAGGTGCCGATCGTCGACACCTGGTGGCAGACCGAGACCGGCGGCATCATGATCACGCCGGTTCCGGGCGCCACCCACCTCAAGGCGGGTTCGGCGACGCGGCCCTTCTTTGGCGTCAAGCCGCAGCTGGTCGACGCCGACGGCAAGGTACTGGAAGGCGAAGCCAGCGGCAATCTTTGCATTGCCGACTCATGGCCGGGCCAGATGCGCACCGTCTATGGCGATCACGACCGCTTCGTGCAGACCTATTTCTCGACCTACAAGGGCAGGTACTTCACCGGCGACGGCTGCCGCCGCGATGCTGACGGCTACTACTGGATCACCGGCCGCGTCGATGACGTCATCAACGTCTCCGGCCACCGCATGGGCACCGCCGAGGTCGAATCGGCGCTGGTTTCGCATGAGAAGGTCTCGGAGGCCGCCGTCGTCGGCTACCCGCACGATATCAAGGGCCAGGGCATCTACTGCTATGTCACGCTGATGGCCGGCGAGACGCCAAGCGAGGAATTGCGCCAGGAGCTCGTCGCCCATGTCCGCAAGGAGATCGGCGCCATCGCTTCGCCCGACAAGATCCAGTTCGCGCCCGGCCTGCCGAAGACCCGTTCCGGCAAGATCATGCGGCGCATCCTGCGCAAGATCGCCGAGGATGATTTTGCCGCGCTCGGCGACACCTCGACGCTCGCCGACCCGGCAGTCGTCGACGACCTGATCGCCAACCGGCAAAACAAGAAGGGCTGATGCAACCCGCATTGGGCGGCGTCACCGAGCTTTGGCGCTATCCCGCGAGCTCGCTCGCCGGCGAGTTTCAGGAGGCGATCTCCGTCGACTGGTATACCGTCGAAGGCGACCGCCTGTTTGGTCTTGTCGATACCTCGACCGATGAAATCGCGCGGCCCGACCGCGAAGCGAAATGGCACAAGGTGCCCCGCATCCGCACCCGGCTGTCGCAGGCCGGCAGGCTGGAGGTCGCCATCCCCGACGGACGCTGGCTTTCGGCACCTGGCGCGCAAAGTGATCGCGCGGTTTCCGCGTATCTCGGCTTTGCGGCTTCCATCCGGCCGTTCCGCCGGGAAAATGCGGCTCCGGATTACCTCGGCCCCCTGCTGACGGAACGCTACGTCAAAACCCCTATTCATCTGCTGACCACCGCCTCACTGGCGCGTTTGAAAGTGCTGCATCCAGAGGGCGCCGCCGACGCGCGCCGCTTCCGCCCCAACATCGTCGTCGATATGCCAGAGGTCGAGGGGTCGTTTCCCGAGACGGAATGGATCGGGTGCAAGCTGGCAATCGGCGACCTGCTCCTGACCATCTCCGAGCCGTGCCGCCGCTGCGGCTTCACCATCATTGGCCAGAACGGGTTCGACCACAACCCGGCAATCCTGCGCAGCCTGGTCCGCCACAACGCCCATAATCTCGGCGTCTACTGCACCGTCGACCGACCGGCCCGCGTCGAGATCGGCGCCACGATGCGCCTCCTGTAGCTATCGATACAAATCCGCCCGCGTCGGCGGCAGGCCGCTCGGGCCGCGCGCGCGCCTGGTGACAACGGTCTGGAAGACCTGCGCCGAGGCGCGTTCGAAGGTGATCGAGCAACCGGTGAGATAAAGCAGCCAGAGCCGCGCCTTGGCTTCGCCGACCTCGGCGATGGCTTCGTCGAAGCGTGCGTGGAGACGCTCTGCCCATAGCCTGCAGGTGCGCGCATAGTGCTCGCGCAAGTTTTCGACGTCGTAGACGAGGAAGCCGTGCGCCTCGAGATTGCCGAGCGTCATGCCGATCGTATCGAGTTCGCCGCCCGGAAAAATGTATTTGATCAGCGCCTTGAATTCCGGCCCCTTGCGCAGCGTCTTCTTCAAGCTGCCCTTGTCGCGCCGGGTGATGGCGTGGTGCAGATAGATGCCGCCGGGCTTGAGCAGGCGATGGATCCTCGAGAAATAGGCCGCATGGTTGGCAAGCCCCAGATGCTCGAACATGCCGATCGAGGAGATCTTGTCGAAGGAGCCGGACAGCTCGGCATAGGACTTGATCTCGATGGTGATGCGGTCCTCCAGCCCGGCGGCGCGGATGCGTTCACGGGCGAGTTCGGTCTGTGCTTCCGATAGCGAAACGCCGTGGCCGACGACGCCATAATTCTTCACCGCATGGATGAGCATCGCTCCCCAGCCGCAGCCGATGTCGAGCAATCTGTCGCCGGGCTTCAGGCGAAGCTTGCGGCAGATATGGTCGAGCTTGTCTCTCTGGGCCTGATCGATATCGTTGGCGAAATCCTTGAAGTAGCCGCAGCTATAGACCATGCGCTCGTCGAGGAAGAGCCGGTAGAATGCGTTGGAAATGTCGTAATGATGCTGGATCGCCTCCTTGCTCGAACCGCTGACGAAAGGATTGCGGCCGGAAAGATCGGTTCGCGTCGTCATCTGTTTTCGCGAAAACAGCACCGCCGGCAGGTCGCGCAGGATCGCCAGCTTCGGCAATGTCTTGAGCTTCGTCCTGAGCTTGCCGTGCGTGGGCAAGGCGTAGAAATCGAACAGCGATCCGTCTTCGACGTCGACCGCCTTGGCAATCCACATCTCGATCAGCGTCGATAAAGAGGGCCGACGTACGATCTGCCAGACGATGTCCTGGTCGTTGATAGTGAGCACCGGGCCGGTAGCCGGGCCGATCCGCTCGCCTGTCCACAGCCTCACCGCGAAACCCGGCTTCAGCGTCTCGATGACCGTCCGAACAATCCGGGCCGCTCTCTCGGCTGCCTCCATCCCCGTCCTCCCTTACCCGGCAAATAACGGCCCGGAACAATCGCGGCTCGATCTTGCCTGCCCGATCGGCCGGCCGCAAGCCGCCCGAGTGCACAAGCACGCTTGTTCAGGATTTTCGAGTGCCGCGCCTTGCCATTTGCCGGATGACACCCCATCATGAGGAAGTGTTCAACAAATCGAAAGGAGGTGATCCGATGTCGAGTGATTTCGTTTTCCAGAACGTGGCCTCAGCGGATCGCACTTTCGGGAAGCAGTCTTCCCGTTAAGGCGCGAGATGCGCGGCTGGCGACCAACCGTCGCCGCCAGGAGCCGCGCCATGGACGGAAACACGGAAGGCCGCCGACTTCGCGAGAAGCGGCGGCCTTTTCCTTTTTGGGCTGTTGTCCCTTATTTGGTTACGGTCAACATCTCGACGTTGCGCGCTATGTCCTGGAAAGCCTGGTTGAGTTCGGTTCCATTGGCAGCTTGGTAGAAGTGCTTGATCTTGGCGGTGTCCGGGCTCGCGCAATCCTGGAGCGTGGCCTTGGCATTCGTTTCGTTTAGGTCAAACCCAATAGTGAAGATCTCGATGCCGTTGTCGCGCATGGCAGCGCAAAGTTTCTTGGCGGCCGTGCGGGTCGGCTCCTTGCCGGCGTCATTGTAGACGTCGCTCACCGTGCTCGCATCGAAGTAGGACAGGTTGAATTCGCCGTCGGTCATCAGGATCGCGATTTTGGCGACCTTTTTTGGATCCATCTTGGCCGGCCGCTGCGAAGTCCTCATTATGCTCCCCCAGTTCTCCGAGAGCATGTACCAGGTCCACTGTACGCCGATATGGCCGGCAGTGCCGCCGGAGGCGATGAAATTCTTGATGACCGTCTTGAGCGCCGTCGCATCCGCCGTCAGCGGCATCAGCGTGGCGGCCGGGCAGGCGGCGGTGCCGGTTTGCCAGGCGAAGGACGACAGCAGGTAGTCGCGGTTGACCATGCTGGCGTCGGGGCCCGCGTCCGAATATTGGTAGGTCCCCTTGCGTTCGGTGGCGCAATTGTCAGGACGGATGAGGCCCGAGACATACTGCACAGCGTCATTGGCCGGCGCCTGTTTGCGTTGGCTGGCGGTGGTTTCCACATAGACGCTGCTGGCGGCAAGTGTACCGGCATTCACCGAATTGGCATAAGGCACGATGGCAACCCGCACGCGCGGTTTGGAGGTGTCCTGACCGCCCAGGAAGCTGTCGACGGCATTCGCCGCAGCCGTCCGCAGATCGATGATTTTCTGGCCTGCCATCGAGCCGGTCACATCGAGCATCATCGCGACTTCGATCTGCTTGTCCGAATAGAGAGCCGTCGTCGATGCGGGAACGCGCTGCATGCTACCCGTGCTGAAAAGCGGGAAATAATAGCTGACATTGACATGAACGTCCGCCTGAACGGTCCTGGCGGTCTGGTCGACGGTCAGTTTGTCGAGAACGATCTGATTGTCCTGCAGGATACCCGCCGTGCTGTTGGCATCGAGAAAGGCCTGCACCGATTTGCTGGCTTCGGCCTCGCTGATAACGCCGGTCGTCAGGTCGCGGGCCGTCGAGGTGACCGCCGCATCGACGACGCCTTGCAGGCTCGATTTCACATTGTAGAGTTGGGATACGTTGACGGCAAAGCCGACACTCAGCGCCAGTACTGAGCCGATTATACCAAACAGGACCGCGAAATTTCCGCTGCGATCCCCGGCAAAGCCGCCGATCGCCTGAACAAGACCCCCGAAACGCCGCATTCTTTCCGCCTCCATTCGCTACAGCCTGCAGCTGTCCGAACGCGCATTGCAGGAATCCGGCCGGATCGCGCCGCCGGGCGCGGGAAAGCGAGCGGCCCCCGCTCAGGCCATTGTTTCCAAACGGTTTCGAGCGGCGACAAGGTAAACAGCGGGTAAACGAAAGCCGCGTCGGCACGGCTTTGTTCAAAAAGCGCTTACCAAGATTCGGGCTCGCAATTCGAGACGGCTGGACTGCGTCCCAATCCGGTACAGACGAGATGTATCGAACAGGATCAGTGCTGCCGCAGTGGCGGCAGGTGGAAATCCGGACTGCGAATGTGTCCGAAGATCAGGCCAGCATCCGTGCGCTGACGGTCTTGTCGACGCCGCGATAGGGCGGCTTGAACAGATTGCCTTCCTGCTCGTGGGTCCAGACCTTGAACAGGCTGAGCCGATGCGGGCCGAAACTGTGCAGCAGCGGCACGTCGGTGGCGTCGCGGCCGCGGGCTATGACGACGCGGCCGATCCTCGGCACATTGTGGCGAGGATCGAAGGTGTACCATCTGCCGTCGAGGAACACTTCCACCCAGGCCGAGAAATCCATCGGCGCCGGATCGGCGGGCACGCCGATATCGCCGAGATAGCCGTTCACGTAGCGGGCCGGGATGTTCATGCAGCGGCAGAGCGTGATCGCCAGATGGGCAAAGTCGCGGCAGACGCCGACGCGCTCCTCATGCGCCTGCGCCGCCGTGCGGGTCGAGCGCGCATAGCCGTAGCCGAAGGACAGGCGGTTGTGGACATAGTCGACGATCGCCTGCACCCGCGCCCAGCCCGGCGGAAGCTGGCCGAAAAGTTGCCAGGCCAGGTCGCCGAGATGGTCGGTCTCGCAGTAACGGCTGCCGAGCAGATAGCCGAGCACCTCGTCCGGCAATTCGGCAACCGGGACTTCCCCGGCCAGCGTGTTGACTTCGTCCATCTCGCCGCTGTCCTCGACCACCGCGTCATAAAGGATGCGAAAGCTTCCGGCCGGCGCCGTGAAGCGGCGGCAGCTATTGCCGAAAAGATCGTGGTAGACCCTGGTCGGAACCGACGGCGACGTCAGCACGCGCGTCTGCCGCTTGATGTCGGCCTGGCGATCCCGATGGATCTCGAGCAGCGAAACAATCGGCGTGGCTGCAGCGCATTCAATGGCAATTTCATAGCCGAGCCTGATCAGCATCGCCGTCCCCCTACGATCGTCATGGAAGATAGTGCTGGTCAACGCAGGAGAGTGTGCGGCGGTTCCTTGTGGTCGTCAAAAACGACGCCTCGCGACTTCCCATACGGACGCGGCAACGTTACGGTCGATCGACACGCGTCTTTCGAAATAATTCCTCCAAGATGACCCCGGGAAACCGATGTTCGCAGGCAGAAAATTCGCGGCCTTCCTGTTCGATATGGACGGCACGATTCTCAATTCGATCGCCGCGGCGGAAAGGGTCTGGGCAGCGTGGGCGCATCGGCAAGGTCTTGACGTCGCCGCATTCCTGCCGACCATCCACGGCGTGCGGGCGATCGAGACCATCGGCCGGCTGGCGCTCCCAGGCGTCGATCCTGCCCGCGAAGCCGAATCGCTTTTGCAGGCCGAGGCGGCCGATGTCGAGGGCATTCGCCCGATTGCCGGCGCCGCGGCCTTCTTGGCGTCGCTGCCGCCTAGAAGCTGGGCGATCGCCACTTCGGCACCGCGCGAACTTGCCTTGCTGCGCCTGCAGGCCGCCGGCATTCCGGCTCCCGCCGTGATCGTCGCGGCGGAGGACGTGGCTCGCGGCAAGCCGGCACCCGACTGCTTCCGGCTGGCGGCCGCACGGCTCGGCGTCGATGTGCGCGACTGCCTCGTCTTCGAGGACGCGCCGGCCGGCATAGCGGCAGCCGAAGCCGCGGGCGCTGCAATCGTGGTGATCAGCGCCACGCACCGGCATCCGTTGCAGACGCCGCATGCCGCCATCACCGGCTATGGCGCGATCGGCATCGCTGTCGATGACAACGGCTGGATTGCCATCGAAGCGGAACGGACCGCACAGCCTGCTTAACTAGCATCCTGCTTGCGCTAAAAGTCGCTGGTCAGGCCCTTGACCTCCCAGTCGCCATAGCGGCCAGGCTCCTTGCCGCCGCGCCCGCCGATCTCCCTCGGCAGCGTGGCTTCCTGCTCGCGATATTTCTCCCGCCGGGCCTCGGCCTCGACCAAGGCGCGCCTGGCTGCCGGGGTCAGCGGCTTTTGCGGCGAGCCGTTAGCATGCGTTTGGCTGGTTTTGTCGATCATGCGATCTTCCGCTAGATTGAAACAGGCCCCGATTGAAACGGGAACCGCTGTTTCCCATCATATAGCGATGGGCCCACAAGGATCGACCCCTTTGTTGGGCCCAAATGGAGCAGACGATGAACACCCTTCGCACCGCCATGCTTTTGGCCGCAATGACGGCCCTGTTCATGGGCGTCGGCTATTTGGTCGGCGGATCCGGCGGCATGATGATCGCCTTGCTGATCGCCGCCGGCACCAATTTGTTCAGCTATTGGAACGCCGACAAGATGGTGCTGTCGATGCACCGTGCGATCGAAGTCGACGAACGCAACGCGCCTGAATATTACGCCATCGTGCAGGGTCTCGCCCAACGTGCCGGCCTGCCGATGCCGAGAACCTATCTCATCGACAATCCGCAGCCCAATGCCTTCGCCACCGGCCGCAATCCGCAAAATGCCGCTGTCGCCGCCAGCACCGGCCTGCTCGAGCGGCTATCGCATGAAGAAGTCGCGGCGGTGATGGCGCACGAGCTCGCCCATGTGCAGCACCGCGATACGCTGACCATGACGATCGTCGCCACCTTTGCCGGCGCAATTTCGATGCTCGGCAATTTCGCCTTCTTTTTCGGCGGCAACCGCGACAACAACAATTCCTTCGGCATCGTCGGCGTGCTGGTGGCAATGATCGTCGCGCCTTTGGCCGCCATGATCGTGCAGATGGCGGTGAGCCGCACCCGCGAATATGAGGCCGACCGGCGCGGTGCCGAAATCTGTGGACACCCGCTGTGGCTCGCCTCGGCGCTTGACAAGATCGCGCGGGGCGCCGAACGCATCCGCAACCCGGATGCCGAGCGCAATCCGGCAACCGCCCATCTCTTCATCATCAATCCTCTTTCCGGCGAGCGTATGGACAGTTTGTTTTCCACTCACCCGAGCACAGAAAACCGCATCGCCGCGTTGCAGAGGATGGCGAGCGAAATGGCCGGCGCACCCGAAGCGGCCGCGACGCCAAGGCCGGCGCCGGAAGGGACCGGGCAGCAGCCGTCTGGTCCGTGGGACAGGGCCGCGCGGCCCGAGAGGCCGCCTGAGCCGGCCAAGCCGAGACCCAATCCCTGGGGACGCAATCCGACCGGACCCAAAGGTCCGTGGTCGTGACGAGCGCGACAGACAAAAAAGGCGGGATCTCGCTGGCGGAAATGCGCGATCTTTGTGCAAGGCACTGGAACCCTATCGGCATACCGATGGCGAGCATAGCAACATCAAGTGATCTGGGCTTTCGCCCACTTCCTGAAGATGAATATGACACCTATCTCCGCCACATCGTCCGACTTGTCGGGGATGGTGCATCTCCAAAGCAAGTCGCGGACTATGTCGGCACGGTTGAAAAAGACTACATTCAGGTGACCTCCCCCCTAGGAAGCAAAGAAGATTTTGTCAGCGCTATATTTAAACTAGTCAACCGATCGCCGACACAATGAGGCCAACTCACAGTGAGGCTTCAGAAGCTCGCGGTCTCGCCGCGCGCAAGGCAGCCGCGCGCCTGCTTGCCGCCGTCATTGACGCGAAAACGCCGCTCGACGGGCTGACCGACCATGAAAACGGCCATCCACAATACAAGGCGCTCGACCTGCGCGACCGCGCTTTGGTGCGCGCCATTCTGGTCACCGCCCTGCGCTACCGCATGACCATATCAGGCCTTTTGGCCCGTCGCCTGGAAAAGCCGCTGCCGCCCAACGCCACGGCGCTTTCGCACATTTTGCATGTGGCGGCAGCGCAGATCCTGTTCCTCGATGTTCCCGACAGCGCCGCCGTCGACCTCGCCGTGACACACGCCAAGTCCGATCCGCGCACGGCGCGCTTTTCCGGCCTCGTCAACGGCGTGCTGCGCACGCTGGCGCGGGCCAAGCAGGACGAGCTCGCCGCAGCATTTGCCGCTACCGACGAGGCGCCAAAATGGTTTTCCGACCGTTTGAAAACAGTCTACGGCCTCGACAAGGCCCGGCAGATACTGCTCGCCCATCGCCATGAGGCACCGGTCGATTTCTCGGTCAAGTCGGACCCGGCGCTGTGGGCCGAACGGCTCGGCGGCTTTGTCTTGCCGACCGGCACGGTGCGGGTGGAAAAGCTCAGCGCTTCCGTGACCGAACTGCCCGGCTTTGGGGAAGGCGCCTGGTGGGTTCAGGATGCAGCGGCCAGCCTGCCGGCCCGGCTGTTCGGCGACATCAATGGTTTGCGAATCGCCGACCTCTGCGCCGCGCCGGGCGGCAAGACCGCCCAGCTGATCCTCGCCGGCGCCCACGTCACCGCGCTAGACATGTCCAAAACGCGGCTGGCACGGCTGACGCAGAACCTCGAACGGCTCGGTCTGGCCGCCGAGATCGTCCAGGCCGATCTGCTCAAATACGAGCCGAAGGACCTCTTCGACGCCGTCCTCCTCGACGCACCTTGCTCTTCGACCGGCACGGTGCGGCGGCATCCCGACGTCCCCTGGACGAAGACGGTGGCCGACGTCGAAAAACTGGCCGACCTGCAACGCCGGCTGCTTGCCCGCGCCGTCACCCTGGTCAAGCCTGGTGGACGCATCGTCTTTTCCAACTGTTCGCTCGATCCGCTGGAAGGCGAAGAGCTCTATCGCGACTTTCTCGCCGGCAATGCGGAGATTGTCGACGACCCGCTTCGGCCGGGTGAGATCGCCGGCATCGACCCGTTTCTGACGCCGCAAGGCACGTTGCGCACCACGCCTGCCGATCTGGAGCTAGGCTCGCCGGGCCGCTCCGGGCTGGACGGCTTCTTCGCCGCCCGCATGCGCAGAGCCGGCTAAGGGCCGATCCTGAAGCGCCGTCCGGCTTCTTGGGGCGAGGAGGCATGGAAAACAGGCTGAACGGCCCCACTGCCGCGGAATTCGCCTTCGCACAAGTTCTTGAATCATATAAACTTGTGCTTGGGTGAGGACGATCAGGAGGGGTTTTGGCAATCGCTGCCGGTAACACGACGCGTCTGTGGACGCTTGTCGCGAGGGAGTTCTGGCGCAAGACGCGCCGGCGCTTGCGCGCCGGGCCACTCTATCGCTGGCGCTACTCAGGCCGCACGCCGGAGCGCGTCCTGATCGCCCCACCGGACCTGCGGCTCGCCGATCCTCAGATCGCGCTCGAGATCTATTACGGCCGCTATCCGCTTTCGGGGCATCTGGTCGAGACCGGCGGCAAATCGCCCTTCCAGATCGACGTGCCCAATCCCGGCTGGCAAAAAACGCTGCATGGCTTTCGCTGGCTGCGCCATATGCGTGCCGCCGGTACCGAGCTCGCCGCCGCCAACGCCCGGGCGTTGGTTTCCGACTGGATTGCAATCCATGGCAGCCATATTTCCGGCGTCGCGTGGGAGCCCGGCACGACGGCCAAGCGTGTCATTGCCTGGCTGCAGCATTCCTCGATCGTGTTGCAGGGCGCTGAATTTCCGTTCTACCGCGCGTTCTTGAAATCGCTCGCCGTCCAGATCCGCTATCTGCGCGCCATGGTGCGCGAGATGCCGGACGGCAAGGACCGGCTGCGCGCCCGCATTGCGCTGGCCTTTGCCGCTTTGTCGCTGCCGGCGCCGGCCTCGGCGCTACGCGGTGCTACCCGCAATCTCGCCGAGGAGCTCGACCGCCAGATCCTGCCTGACGGCGGCCATATCTCGCGCAATCCGATGGCCGTGCTTGAAATCCTCGCCGACCTTCTGCCGTTGCGCCAGACATACGCCAATCAGGCCGAGACACCGCCGGCCGCCCTGATCGGCGCCATCGACCGGATGCTGCCGGCATTGCGCTTCTTTCGCCATCAGGACGGCAGCCTTGCCCGCTTCAACGGCATGGGCGCCACCATTCACGATCGTATCGCCAGCATCCTGCATCACGACGACACCGCCGGCGCACCGTTGCTGCACGCGCCGCATTCGGGTTATGAGCGCCTGTCGATGGGCGGTGTCACTGTGATCGCCGATACCGGCCCGCCGCCCCCTGTCGACGTATCCAATGCCGCTCACGCCGGATGCCTCGCCTTCGAATTGTCGTCGGGCCGCCAGCACTATATCGTCAACGCCGGAATAGACACTTATGGCGCCGCCGAGTTCCGGCCGCTTGCCCGCGCCACCGCCGCCCACTCGACCGCCACCATCAACGACACGTCGTCGGCGCGCTTCAATCACTCCTTGCGCGTCAACGACCTGCTCGGCACGCCTTTGATCGGCGGGCCGCAGCATGTGCCTTGCAAGCGCACCGACCAGAAGGGCAGCCAGGGCTTCATCGCCCGCCATGACGGCTATGCAGCGCGCTTCGGCTTCCTGCATGAGCGCGAGCTGAAATTATCGACCGAAGGCAATGTGTTTGCCGGCAGGGACCGTTTTCTGCGCCCGGGCGGCGCTTCTATCCGCAACAATGGCCGTGACTTCGTCACGGTGCGTTTCCATGTCCATCCCGATATTAGCCTGCTCCAGGATGAGCATGACCGTCTGGTGCTGGCCGCCGACCATGCCGACACCTGGGTGTTTACCTCTACCGAAGTGGTGCCCGAGGTCGAGGAATCGATCTATTTCGCAGGGCTTGGCGGCCCGCGCCGCAGCCGCCAGATCGTGCTTGCGTTCAAGGCCTCGGAAATTTCGGAGGTCCACTGGCAATTGACGCGCACCATCATCGCCGGCCGTCCGGAAAAAGCTGAAGCCGGTGGCAACGGCAGACACTGATCAAGTCTTGCGGCTTGATTTCCGGGCCTCATATGCTACGGCCCGCGGACGCTCTCCAACCAGAACTGGAAAGGCCGCCAGCCCATGGCCGTCGCCGCCAAGAACATTCCCGCGCCCGACCTTGTACCCATCCGTCGCGCGCTCCTTTCCGTCTTTGATAAGACCGGCCTGATCGATTTCGCCAGGGCGCTGGCTTCGGCCGGCGTCGAGCTAGTCTCGACCGGCGGCACCGCAAGGGCGCTTGCCGAGGCAGGCATGGCGGTGCGCGACGTGTCCGAGCTCACCGGCTTTCCCGAGATCATGGACGGCCGCGTCAAGACGCTGCACCCGTCGGTGCATGGCGCACTGCTTGGCGTGCGCGACGATCCCGAGCACGCCGCAGCGATGCGCGACCACGGCATCGAGCCGATCGATCTCGTCGTCTCCAATCTCTATCCGTTCGAAGAGGTGCGTCGCTCCGGCGCCGACTACGCGGCGATCGTCGAGAACATCGACATCGGCGGCCCGGCGATGATCCGTGCCTCGGCCAAGAACCACGCCTATGTCGGCATCGTTACCGATCCCGATGACTATGCCTCGGTGCTCAACGCGCTGGAGATGAATTTCGGGTCGTTGTCGCTGGATTTCCGCAAAAAGCTGGCAGCCAAGGCCTTTGCCCGCACCGCCACCTACGATGCGGCGATCTCGGGATGGTTCGCCGAGGCGCTTGAGATCGAGCATCCGACATGGCGCGCCTTCGGCGGCAAGCTGCAGTCGGTGATGCGCTATGGCGAAAACCCGCATCAGGGCGCCGGCTTCTATGTCAACGGCGACAGGCGGCCGGGCGTCGCCACGGCGCGCCAGCTTCAGGGCAAGCAGCTTTCCTACAACAACATCAACGACACCGACGCTGCCTTCGAGCTGGTCGGCGAGTTCGACCCGTCGCGCTCCGCAGCAATTGCCATCATCAAGCACGCCAACCCGTGCGGCGTCGCTGAGGACGCTTCGCTGCAGGCGGCCTATGCCAAGGCGCTGGCCTGCGACCCGGTCTCGGCCTTCGGCGGCATCGTCGCCATGAACCGCATCCTCGATGCCGGAACCGCCGAAGAGATCGTCAAGACCTTTACCGAAGTGATCATCGCACCGGAGGCGTCCGAAGAAGCAGTCCGCATCATTGCCGCCAAGAAGAACCTACGCCTGCTGGTCACCGGCGGCCTGCCCGACCCGCGCGCAGCGGGCCTTGGCTTGAAATCGGTTGCTGGCGGTTTGCTGATCCAGGGCCGCGACAACGCGGTGGTGGATGACCTCGAGCTGAAAGTGGTGACCAGACGCGCTCCGACGCCGGCCGAATTGGCCGATCTGAAATTCGCTTTTCGCGTGGCAAAGCACGTCAAGTCGAACGCCATCGTCTATGCCAGGGATGGCGCTACAGTCGGCATCGGCGCCGGCCAGATGAGCCGGGTCGATTCCTCGCGCATCGCGGCGCGCAAGGCGCTCGACGCGGCCGAAGCTGCCGGCCTGACGGAGCCTTTGACCAGGGGCTCGGTCGTCGCCTCGGATGCCTTTTTCCCGTTCGCTGATGGGCTTTTGTCGGCAATCGAAGCCGGCGCCACAGCCGTCATCCAGCCCGGCGGCTCGATGCGCGACGACGATGTCATCGCCGCCGCCGACGCTCACGGCATTGCCATGGTCTTCACCGGAGTGAGGCATTTCCGGCATTGAACGCGTTACCCCCGCTGTGGGAGAAGGCAAGAGCAGCTCACTCCGCCGGCCGATCCGCCGGATAGGGCGTGCCGATCAGGATCGCCATGCCGGCGCCAAGGAACAGCACGATCGCCGCCATGCCGAGCCGCGCCGAGCCGCTGGCCAGGGTGATCGTGGCCACCATGAAGGGTGCGGCAAAACTGGTTGCCCGGCCGGCCAGCGCATAGATGCCGAAATAGCGGCCCGATTCGGCAGCGGAGACGCTGCGCGCCATGTAGGAGCGCGACGATGCCTGCACCGGCCCGAAAGCAAGCCCGATCAGCAGGCCGTAGAAAATGTAGGCTTTTTCCGCCGCCGTGCCGAACAATCCGCCGCCGTCCAGTCCGGGCATCACCCAGGCGCCGAACAGCGTATAGCCCGGGCCGGTCGAGACGATGCCGAGCGTAGCGATGCTTAGCATGATCAGCGAAATCATCACTATGGTCTTGGAACCCAGTGCTGTGTCGAGGCGTGCGGCAACCAGGCAGCCGACGATGGCAACGACGTTGAGGATGATGCCGAACAGGCCGATCTCGGTAATCGACCAATGGAACATTGCCGCCGCAAACGTTCCGCCCAGCGCCAGCAGTGCATTGACGCCGTCCTGATAGATCATGCGGGCGACGAGAAAGCGAAAAATGCCGCTGCGCTTGCGCACTTCGGCCAGCGTCGACTTCAGTTCCGACAGGCCTTCGCGCACCGCCGGCCCGATTGGAATGCCTTTGATCGCATCAGGCGTGAAGAAGAACATCGGCAGGATGAACAGGAAATACCAGGCCGCCGACAATGGTCCGGTGGCGCGCGCGTCCTCGCCGAGCCTGGGGTCGAGGCCGAAGATCGGGTCGAGCCCAACGACGGTCTTGCCGGTTTCAGGCGAGCCGGCCATGACGGTAACGACGAAGATCAGTGCGATCATGCCGCCGAGATAGCCGAGTCCCCAGGCCATGTTCGAGATCCTGCCGATGTCGCTCTTTGGCACCAGGCGGGGCATCATCGAATCGTTGAACACAGTCGAGAATTCCGCCGCGACCGACGCCAGCGAGAACAACACCACGACCAGAAAAAGATTAGAGCCGGGCGCGGCGAACCACAGCAGGGTGAGGCAGGTGATCTTGACCGCGGCGAAGAAGGCTATCCACGGTTTGCGTGGTCCGGTCTGATCGGCGATCGAGCCGAGGACCGGCGACAAAACGGCAATGACGAGGCCGGCGGCGGCAATGCCGTAGCCCCAGGCCGCTTGCCCGGTCTCTGGATTGCTGGCCATGCGCGAGACGAAATAAGGACCGAAGATGAAGGTGGTAACGACCGTGAAAAACGGCTGTGCCGCCCAATCGAACAGCATCCATCCCCAGATGCCGCGTCCCGATGCCCGCTGCACTGCCATCTCAGCCATGTCCCCTCCGCTGGAGCTTGCTCCATGCCGATCGAATCGGAATGATGCTCCGTCTTGTTGTTGAGCACGATCTTGTCCAAAAGCCGATCGTCACTTTTTGGGATCATGCTCCGGCGCCCCCCAACGCAGGGCGCCGTTCGCTCAATAGCGCAGTTCTTCCCGGCAATCCCGCGCGATGTGGAAGACGTCTCACAGCCCTGTCAGATCGCTCATCAGGCCGGACGCCACCGACAGCCGCGACACGGTGATGTCGCCGCCCTCGGTCAGAGCCTGCAACCGCTCGCGGATGCGTCCGACCCGTTCGCCGCCCGCCTCCAACCATGCTGTCACCGGATCCGCCGCCTCGGCATGACTGGTGAGTGCCGCCACCGCGATGCCGCGCCTGGCGGCGCCGATCGTGTCGGTGGCGCGCGAAAGCGCCAGTTGATCGTAATAATCCGAGGGCGTGATCGAGCGCGCCGCATCTTCGACGCGCGGTATGCGGAAGACATCGCTGACTGCAAAAAACGCCTTGGCGGCAGCGACGATGCCGGCATTTGCCGTCCGCGCCGTCAGCGCAATGTCGGGGATGAGTTCCGCCACATCGGTCAACGCCAGTTGCTCGGCCAGGCTCTCGGGCGCGCCGCCCTTCGACAGGCTGTGCCGCCGCTCCTCGATCCGCTCGCGCGAGAAGGCCGGCAACAGCGCAACGAGCTTCGGCTCCAGCGCCTTGCGCGCATCCTGCAACTCGGTGATCCGCTGCCCGAGCGGTGCGGTGCCGGCATCGTTCTTCAGGTACCAGCCGCCGGTCACATAGATCAGCCGGCTGACCGCCTGATAGAGGTCGAGCTGGATCTGTCCGTCGATCCGGTTGTCGAGCGCGTCGATCTGGCGATAGAGCGCCGGCAGCGCAAAGCCATCCCGCACCACGGCGAAGGTGCGCACGACATCGGCGGCACTGCGCCCGGTCGCTTCCTGCAGCCTGTTGACGAAGGACGGGCCGCCGCGATTGACCAGGTCATTGGCGACGGCACGGGCGATGATCTCGCGGCGCAGGCGATGGCCGTGGATTTCCGCCGCATATTTCTTTGCCATGCGGTCGGGAAAGTAACCCATCAGGTCGCGGTCGAAATGCGGATCGTCCGGCACGTCGCTGGCGACGATATCGGAAAACAGCACGATCTTGGCATAGGCAAGCAGCACGCCGAGCTCGGCCCGGGTGAGCGGCTCGCCGCGCGCTTCGCGCGCGGCAAGCGCCGCCGGCGACGGCAGCGTCTCGACGGCACGGTCGAGCAGCCCGCGCGCCTCGAGCGCCTCCATGAAGCGGCTCTGATGGGCAATGTCGGCAAGGCCGCGCTTGCGAGCAAGGGACAGCGCCAGCGTCTGCTGGTAATTGTTGGACAGCACCAGGGCGCTGACCTCGTCGGTCATCTCGGCCAGCAATTTGTTGCGCGACGGCCGCGTCAGCGAACCCTTCCGCATGGCGGAAGCCAGCGCGATCTTGATGTTGACCTCGACGTCTGAGCAGTTCACGCCGCCCGAATTGTCGATCGCATCTGAGTTGCAGCGGCCGCCGTTCAATCCGAATTCGATGCGCGCCCGCTGTGTGACGCCGAGATTGGCGCCTTCACCGATGACCTTGGCACGCAGGTCGAGCGCGGCGATGCGGATCGCGTCATTGGCACGGTCGCCGACGTCCTGGTTGGTCTCGCCCGATGCCCTGACATAGGTGCCGATGCCGCCGAACCACAAAAGATCTGCCGGCGCCTTGAGGATGGCACTCATGATCTCGACCGGCGTGGCCGTTGTCTTGCCGAGGCCGATAGCTGCAGCCGCGGCGGCCGGCAAGGTGATCGACTTCTGGCTGCGCGAGACGATGATGCCGCCTTCGGACAGCTTCGTCTTGTCGTAATCCTGCCAGCTTGAGCGGGCGAGAGCGAACATACGCCGGCGCTCGGCCATCGAAGCGGCCATGTCGGGATCGGGATCGATGAAGATGTCGCGATGATCGAAGGCGGCGATCAGCCGGGTCTGCTCCGACAGCAGCATGCCGTTGCCGAACACGTCGCCCGACATGTCGCCAACGCCGACGACGGTGAACGGCGTGGTTTGGATGTCGCGGTTCATCTCGCGGAAATGCCGCTTGACCGCTTCCCAGGCGCCCTTGGCGGTGATGCCCATCTTCTTGTGGTCGTAGCCGGCCGAACCGCCGCTGGCGAAAGCGTCGTCGAGCCAGAAGCCGTGCCTTTCGCTGATGGCGTTGGCGATGTCCGAGAAGGTCGCCGTGCCCTTGTCCGCGGCGACGACGAAATACGGATCATCCTGATCGCGCCGCACGACGCCGGGTGGCGGGATGACGCCGTCCAGCCCGATATTGTCGGTGATCGACAACAGGCTGGAAACGTAATTCTTGTAGGCGGCCGTGCCGGCCTCGAAAATTGCGTCGCGCCCGGCGCTCATCGGCAGCTTTTTCGGGTAGAAGCCGCCCTTGGCGCCAACCGGCACGATCACCGCATTCTTGACCTGCTGTGCCTTGACCAGGCCGAGCACCTCGGTGCGATAGTCCTGCGCACGGTCCGACCAGCGCAGGCCGCCACGCGCGACCGGGCCGAAGCGCAGATGCACACCCTCGACCTCGGAGCCGTAGACGAAGATCTCCCGCCATGGCCGCGGCGCCGGCAGCCCGTCGACCGATTGCGAATCGAGCTTGATCGCCAGCGATTGGCCTTTCTGTTTCGTGTCGGCAACGAAATGATTGGTGCGCAGCGAGGCTTCGATCAGGTTCAGATAACGGCGGATGATGGTGTCGTCGTCAATGTTGGGAACGTCTTCCAGCGCATCCGTGATCTTGGCTTTCAGATGTTTGGCCTGAACGACGCCTTCCTTCTCGGCCGTCGCGCCGAGGCGGGCGACAAACAGCGCATGCAGGTCGCGGGCGATCTCGGGATAACGGTTGAGCGCGGCGGCGATGAAATCCTGGCTCTGCGGGATGCCGGCCTGCTGCAGATAGCGGCCATAGGCGCGCAGGACGGTGATCTCGCCCGACCACAGGCCGGCGGTCTGGGCAAGGCCGTTATAGCCGTCATTGTCGACATCACCGCGCCAGACGGAAAGGAACGCATCCTCGAACAGCGCGCCGCCATTGCCGAGGTCGATCGGCCTGCCGTAGCTGTTCTCGAGTTCCATGTCGTGGATGAAGACCATGCCGGGCTGATCACTATTGATCGTGCCGGATTGAATGTCGCCGACCTCGAAAGTGCGCTCGCTGATGACGCGGAAACCGATGTTTTCCAGCACGGGAACGCGCCGCGACAGCGCCACCGGGCTGCCATGGTGATAGATCTTCAGCGCCGCCTGATGCGGCTTCTGGTCGGCGTGACGGTAATAGTCGATGGCGATCGGATTTGAGGCATCGAGCTTGGCGATGCGCCCGGCATCGGCCAGCGCCACGGCCGGCCGAAAACTGTCGCGATAGCTTTCCGAAAAACGCGAGGCGATGGCCGTGAGTCTCGCATCGGCGCCGGTCTCGGTCGCGGTCTCGCGCAGGGCATCGTCCCAGGTCCGTACGATGTCGCGGATCGCCGCCTCGATCGTTGCCTGCTCGACCTTCGGCGTCTTGCCGCCGGAGCGGCCGATGATGAAATGGACGCGCGCCAGCCCGCCTTCCGGGAAGGCCGGATAGTACGCCGACAGCCGGCCTTCGAAGACGGTCTTCAGATAAGTGCCGATCTTCTCGCGCACGACGCTGTCGTAGCGGTCACGCGGCACGAAGACGAGCACGGAGACGAAGCGGTCGAACTGGTCGACACGCACCAATGCCCTGACGCGCGGCCGCTCGATCAAGCCCAGTATGGCTTCGGCATGCTTGCGCAGGATCGGCACCGGAACCTGGAACAGCTCGTCGCGCGGATAGCTCTCCAGCACGTTGATCAATGCCTTGCCGGAATGGTCGCTTGGATTGAAGCCGGATTTGGCGATGACGGTTTCCGCCTTCGAGCGCAGATAGGGGATTTTCATCACCGAGCGCGTATAGGCAGTCGAGGTGAACAGGCCGACGATACGGAGCTCGCCTGAAAGCACGCCTTTGCCGGTGTAGGTCTTGACGCCGATGTAGTCGAGGTAGATGCGGCGGTGCACCGACGACTTGGCGTTGCCCTTGGTGACGATCAGCGGTTCCGGCCCATGCAGGAAGGCGCGGATTTCCGGCGTCGTGCTCACCGCTTCGGTGCCGCGTCTGAGCACCAGCACGTCGGGATCGGAAAGGATGCCGAGGCCGGGCTTTTCGGCGCGCTCGAGCATGCCGCTCGTCTCGCCGCCGGTATAGTTGAATTCGCGCATGCCGAGAAAGGTGAAGTTGTCGTCGCGCAGCCATTCGAGGAAGGCGATCGCCTCGGTGACATGGGCCTTGTCGAGCGGCACTGGCGAGTAGCGGAATTCCGAGATCGCCTGGTCGAGGCGGGCAAGCATCGGCTTCCAGTCGGTGACGGCGGCTCGCACCTGGCCGAGCAGCTTCGTCAGGCGTGCGGCCAGGCCTTCGGCCTGCTCGGCCGAAAGGCGGCCGATATGGACATGGATGACGCTCAGTCGGTCATGGCTGTGGTCGCCCTTGGCATAACCGCCATCGCCGAGGATTTCCTCGACGCCGTTCTTGCCGTGCCTGACGACTATGACTGGATGGGTAACCAGCAGCGGCTCGCCGGCGCTTTCTGTAATCTCGCCGAGGACGGAATCGAACAGGAACGGCATGTTGTCGTTGACGACAGTGATCACCGTCATCGGCCGGCCCTGGCGGACGACACCGGAATCGACGTCTATGGCAACGACGCAGTCGTCCTTCTTGTGCCTGGCCACTGCGCGGCCGGCGAGTTCGGCAGCGCGTTCGAGATCGATGACGTCGTAGGCGGCGACATCTTCGGCCGGAGCTCGGGCCAGCAGGTAGTCGGCAAGCCTGCCGGGCTTTTCACCACCCGCGGCTTCACCCCTCGTCAGGCCGGCTTTTTTCAACCGGCTCGCTGACTTTACGCTGGCCATGAGTCCCTCCCGTCACATGTTTTTGCGGCTATGCTAACAGATGACGGGTATTTGGCGACAAAGGTTTGACGGCTTGCGACGAAATGTCGGAATTCACCGGCAGCCTGGCGAAAAAGAGGAGAGATCCGCCATGACGGACAAAATCACCGCGCTTGACCTGGCACCGGCGGAGCTGAGCGACGCGACCAAGGCCTATTTCACCAAGTGCCGGGAGAAGCTCGGCCTCGTTCCCAACGTGCTGCTCGCCTATGCGTTCGACGAGAAGAAGCTGCGCGCTTTCACCGACATGTACAATGATTTGATGCTGGGTGAATCCGGCCTGTCGAAACTCGAGCGCGAGATGATCGCGGTGGCCGTCTCATCGGTCAACCATTGCTACTATTGCCTGGCCGCGCATGGCGCGGCGGTGCGCCAGCTTTCCGGCGACCCAGCCTTCGGCGAGATGATGGTGATGAATTTTCGCGCCGCCAAGCTGTCGGACAGGCAACGCGCCATGCTCGAATTCGCGGTGAAGCTGACCGGGCAGCCGGCAAAGATCGTCGAAGCGGACCGGGCGGCGTTGCGGCAAGTCGGCTTTTCCGACCGCGACATCTGGGACGTCGCCTCGACCGCGGCGTTCTTCAACATGTCGAACCGGCTGGCATCGGCAATCGATATGCGGCCGAACGATGAATACCATGCGATGGCGCGATAGGGCACCGCCGTTGCGAGTCAACGGCATATTATATTAGCTACTTCGCATTCTCGTTGCTTGTTTGCCGGTTTGGTCCGATGATCGGCATGCGGCATGACCGCATGCCGGTTCGATGCCGCCGATCAGAGGAGGAGAACATGGCGAAATTTCTCTACGTCTATCACGGCTCGGGCAAGATGCCAACCGAGGAGGCCGAACGGAAGGCAGCGATGGATGCCTGGAACGGCTGGTACGGCAAGCTTGGCTCAGCGGTGGTCGACGGCGGCAATCCAGTCGGCATGTCGAAGACCCTGCTGCCTGGCGGCAAGGTCGAGAACAATGGCGGCAGCAATCCGACCGCCGGTTACACCATCATCGAAGCAAAGGACATCGACGATGCCGTCGGCAAGGCCAAGGATTGTCCTATCTTGACGGACCCGGGTTTCAGCGTCGAGATCGCACCGATAATCGAAATGGGTTGACGCCGGCTCAAGACCGCGCGGCGATCGCCGCCGCAGCGCCGGCCATGGTACCGGCGCTGATGCGGTTGGCGATTTTCATCGCCCGCTTGCTCCTCAAGAGCTTGCGCGCCTGCGATGCGGCGAGCACCCATGTCAAATCGATGGCGACCAGGACCACTGCCATGGTCGCCGTCAATTCGATCCAGCCCACCATGCTGACCGAACCGAGGTCGATGATGGTCGGCAGCAGCGCCAGATAGAACATCATGATCTTGGGGTTGCCGAGTGTCACCGCCATGCCGGCAAAGAACAGTCTGACGGGCGAATCTTCGCGCGGCAGCGCGCCTTCCTTGGCCTCGACCGGTGCCGTCCACATCTTCCAGGCAAGCCAGCCGAGATAGGCGACGCCGACCCACTTCACGACGACAAAGGCAAAGTGGAACGTCTGCGCCACCACGGCGAGGCCAAACACCGCCAGCGACAGCCAGATCGCTTCGCCGATCCACATCGCAAGCAGGAACGGGAACACGTCGCGAAACCCTTTTGCGATGACCCGCGCCACAAGAGCGGCGATCGATGGGCCGGGCGAGCCGGCGGCAACAAGCAGGGCGCCGGCAAAAATCAGAAGCGATGTGAAATGCATGACGCGGATCCCGTTTGAAATGTTTGGGTCGTTCAAGATAACCCAACTGGTCCGACGACAGTAGCGTCCACCGAAAGAAGGCTTGTCGGCCAGGCACCTCGCGGCTAGAAATGTCGTCCCGACATCATTTCGAGCTTCACTTTGCCTTCGTAACCGCCGGTCTCGTCAACTCCCCCAACACAGAGCAGGGCGTCGCAGTCGCGATGCCTGTTTTCACATCATGTGTTCCTCGGGTGGCGGTTCGAGACCGGTTTGGCACTGCTGAACCGCTGTCGCGCATAACCACCCGCGACACCTGATTTCCAACTGCCGCAGTCTCTCGCCACGCCGTGCCCGCATGGGTTCTCGATATCGCCGATCTGACGAACTTCCCGACGGGAAGGGCTTTTCGGCATGCCTTCGATACTGCGTATCCGCTGGACGATCACACCCAAGACCGCACCTCGACCTCACCTCAACTGCAATCGCTGCGGCGGCCTGAAAGCCTATCGCTGCAGCGGCAAATTCCGGGTCAATGCCAACGGCAAGCGCATTGACGCCTGGTTGATCTACCGCTGCATCGACTGCGACAATTCCTGGAATTTCGGCATTCTGGAGCGCTGCAGCCGCCGCGATATCGAACCGACAATATTGCAGGCGCTCGAAAGCAACGATCCGGTCCTGGCGCGGCGCCATGCCTTCGATGTTGCCGCATTGCGAAGCAGTATCGGGCGCGTCGAGGAGTTTCCCGAAGCCGTCGTTCATAAGCAGGCGCTCGGGGATAGACCGGAAAATACCAGCGCGCTCGAACTTCAGCTCTGGCTCGAAATGCCGACAGCGCTGCGGCTCGACCGGTTGCTCGCCAACGAACTCGGTGTCTCGCGATCGCGGCTTCAGGTTTGGGAAGAGAAACGATTGCTGGTGGTTGGTCCGGACGGAGCCAAAGCCTTGCGCAAGCCAGCGCGGGCGGGAACGGCGATCCAGATCCACCTGTCTGGCGAACCAGACCGGGACAAAATCATTTCGGCTGCAGGTGAATGAGGCAACGGCAGGAATCCGTACGGCCAGGGGTCAGTCGCCCTCTTTGGAGGCCGAGCCAATCAAACCCTTGGCCGCATCGAGATCGAGTCGGCGACTTGCACATGGATCAAGCCAAGCCTGCCCGTGTCGAGAAGATAATTCGCGAGAGCATAAATTCCATACGCGTCGAGCATCGACACGCAAACTTCGGCCTCGGGTCGATTGTCGTATATGACAGCCGTGACGAGTTTACCGCTCATTGCGCGGTATTGCCCTTTATGCTGCGCCGACCACTTTCGCCGACTTCTCAAAACGCTTGCGCTCGTTCGGATCGAGATAGAGCTTGCGCAGGCGGATGGTCTTCGGCGTCACTTCGACCAGCTCGTCGTCCTGGATCCAGGCCAGCGCGCGTTCCAGCGTCATGCGGATCGGCGGTGTCAGCTTCACCGCCTCGTCCTTGCCGGCGGCGCGGATGTTGGTCAGCTTCTTGCCCTTGAGCACGTTGACTTCGAGGTCGTTGTCCCTGGAATGGATACCGATGATCATGCCCTGATAGACCTTGACGCCGGGGTCGATGACCATCGGGCCGCGGTCTTCCAGGTTCCACATGGCGTACGCCACCGATTCACCCTGTTCGTTGGAGATCAGCACGCCGTTGGTACGGCCAGGCAGCTCACCCTTGTAAGGTTCATAGGCATGGAACAGCCGGTTCATCACAGCGGTGCCGCGCGTGTCGGTCAACAGTTCCGACTGGTAGCCGATCAACCCGCGCGTCGGCGCGTGGAAGACGATGCGCTGGCGATTGCCGCCCGAAGGGCGAAGCTCGACCATCTCGGCCTTGCGCTCCGACATCTTCTGCACGACGACGCCGGCATGCTCCTCGTCGACGTCGATGACGACTTCCTCGACCGGCTCCAGCAATTCGCCGCTATCGCCCTTCTGCATGACGACGCGCGGCCGCGACACGGCGATCTCAAAACCTTCGCGGCGCATCGTCTCGATCAGCACGGCCAGCTGCAATTCGCCGCGGCCGGAAACGAAGAACGAATCCTTGTCAGGTGATTCCTCGATCTTCAGCGCGACATTGCCTTCGGCCTCGCGCAGCAGGCGGTCGCGGATGACGCGGCTGGTCACCTTGTCGCCTTCGGTACCGGCCAGCGGCGAATCGTTGACGAGGAAAGACATCGTCACAGTCGGCGGATCGATCGGCTGCGCGTGCAGCGGCTCGGTCACCGACAGGTCGCAGAAGGTGTCGGCGACAGTGCCTTTCGACAGGCCGGCGATGGCGACGATGTCGCCCGCCTGCGCCTCGTCAATGGGCTGGCGCTCGAGCCCGCGGAAAGCAAGGATTTTCGAGATTCGGCCGGTTTCGACCTGGGTGCCGTCATGGTGCAGCACCTTGACCGCCTGGTTGGATTTCAGCGTGCCGGATTCGATACGGCCGGTGATGATGCGGCCGAGGAAAGGATTGGCTTCCAGGATGGTGCCGATCATGCGGAATGGGCCGGGATGAACGGTCGGCGCCGGCACGTGCTTGATGACGAGGTCGAACAGCGGCGCCAGAGCCTGGTCCTTCGGACCTTCGGGGTTTTCCGAGACCCAGCCGTCGCGGCCTGAACCGTAAAGGATAGGGAAGTCGAGCTGCTCGTCGGTAGCGTCAAGTGCTGCAAAAAGATCGAACACCTCGTTCACCACTTCGACGTGGCGGGCATCTGGCCGGTCGATCTTGTTGATGACGACGATCGGCTTCAGTCCAACCTTGAGTGCCTTGCCGACCACGAATTTGGTCTGCGGCATCGGCCCCTCGGCGGCGTCGACCAGCACGATGGCCGAATCCACCATCGACAGAATGCGCTCGACCTCGCCGCCGAAGTCGGCGTGGCCGGGCGTGTCGACGATGTTGATGCGGGTGTCCTTCCAGTCGACCGAGGTCGCCTTGGCCAGGATGGTGATGCCGCGTTCCTTTTCGAGGTCGTTCGAATCCATGGCGCGCTCGGCGACGCGCTGGTTGTCGCGGAACGAGCCGGACTGTTTCAGAAGCTGGTCGACGAGGGTGGTTTTTCCATGGTCGACGTGCGCGATGATCGCGATATTGCGGATTTTCATGTTTTGGTCTCGGGAGCGTTGCAGGCAGCAGGCCAAAAGGCGCTGCCTCTTTCGGTTGGGCGGCTCATACAGGGTTTTTCGCAATTGCGAAAGAGGAGGCGAGCCACCAAATAAAGTCACCAAATCTTAAATGTCTTGGTGTGAAGTGGAATTATTAACCAAGGCGGAACCTTTCATGGTCCGGACAGTTCGAATTTCATGATCGAGGTAGGCATCAAACTCCGGCCGATTTTGGCATGTACCGCGCTTGCCGTCCTCCTCGCGGCCGGCGCGGCGCAATCGGCGGCGTCGTTCAAGGAGACGCGGTCTGCTTTGCCGCCCGACAAGCCGTCGGCGGAGCAGCTTTTTGCCGATGCTCCCGATGGCGTCGATCCGGTGGTGACCGGGCCGGTCAGCGCCGCCTTCAAGCAGCGGCAGCAAAATGCCGGATGCGACAGCGCCGTCTGGCCCAACATTCCCGTCGTCTGCTATCCCGATTGATATACGTCCTACCCTCGGGCTGGCCCGAGGGTAGTGGCGCCGTCGCTCACGCCGACCGCACCGGATCGAGCGTGACCTTGTAGAGTTCGCTGTCGTCGCGATCCATCAGCCGCACCGTCAACTGCTCGGTGGCGCCATCGATCTCGACGAGCCCGAAGAACTGCAGGCCGGCCGAAGGCGGCAGGTTTTGACCCTGTTCGGCAGTTGGTGCCTTTATGAACCTCAGCTCCGGGCCGAATGTCATATCGAAACCATTAGGCCCGAACGTGCCGGAATGGATCGGACCCGAAACGAATTCCCAAAACGGATTGAAGTCCTGGAACTGCGCCTTGTCCGGATTGTAGTAATGCGCGGCTGTATAATGCACGTCTGCGGTGAGCCAGACAGTGTTGCTGATACCCGCATTCTTTATATAGCGAAGAAGGTCGGCAATTTCCAGCTCACGCCCTTTGGCCGGGCCATTGTCGCCATTGCTGACCGCCTCGGCCCCTACCTTCTTGGTGCCGTCGTTCCAGACGACGAGGCCGAGCGGCATGTCGGCGGCGATGATTTTCCAGGTTGCGTTGGAATTCGCCAGTTCACGCTTCAGCCACTTGATCTGCTGTTCACCGAGGATGCGCGATTGCGGCGTCATCGTCTCCTGCATATCCGGACCGTTGGGGCCGCGGTAGGAACGCATGTCGAGGAAGAACACGTCGAGCAGCGGACCATAGGCGATCTTGCGGTAGACGCGGCCGGGCTCCGACGGCTCGTAACGGATCGTCGTCATTTCGTGGAAGGCGCGCGCCGCACGTGCCGCCAGCACATGGACGGATTTTTCAGTGTAGCGATCGTCGGCGCTCAGGTCCTTCGAGTCCGACCAGTTGTTCAGCACCTCGTGGTCATCCCACTGATAGAAGGTCGGACAGATGGCGCTGAGCGCCAGCACATGCCTGTCCATCATGTTGTATTTCCACTGCGCCCGGTATTCGTCCAGCGTCTCGGCAACCTTGCGCTTCTCGTCGATCAGCACTTTGTTTTTCCACTTGCCGCCGTTGGGCAGGTCGACCTCGTCCTTCATCGCACCATCGGCATAGATCGTATCGCCCGAATGCAGGAAGAAGTCGGGCGTGTGCTTGGCAATGGTGGCGTAGGTCTTCATGCCGGTCTCGTCGATGCCCCAACCTTGGCCGGCGGTGTCGCCCGACCAGGCAAAGCGAATGTCGCGCTTCGAGGCAGGTGCCGTGCGGAAGCGGCCGACGACCGGCTCGGAAACGGCGTTGATGTCGGCAAGATCGGCCGCGACCATGCGGTAGAAGATGTCCTGGTCGGAGGCGAGATCGGTAAGCAGCCGCTTCACCGTATAATCGCTGGCCGGCGAGGTATCGAGCGGCGCGAGGCGGACGGCATTGGTGAAGCTTTCGGTCCGCGACACCTCGAACATGACGCGCGACGGCCGGTCGGTGCGTGTCCAGACCATGCCGCTGGTGGCGTCGACGTCGCCGGACTGGATGCCATGGGTGAAAGCCGGGCGCTGATTGGCGCGCGAGTAATGGGGGAGGGCGAGGCCCGAGGCGCCGACCAGGCCAACGGCGCTGGCCGACGTGACGAAAGCGCGCCGCGTCATCGAAATCTTGTTCATGGCTGTCTCCTGGATGGCGTTGAACGTCGCCGCCAAGCTCCAGCTTCAATGTTTCAGGCACATTTCGAAACGATGAAGGTTTGATAACAGTGAACAGGCTGGCGAATCTCCCCCCTCGAGGGGGAGATGTCGCCGAAGGCGACAGAGGGGGTCGTCTCGGATGGAGCGCCGGCCTCCTGCATCGGCGATTGCGCCCTACGCCGCCTGCGGTTCCGGATCAAACGCCGGGCGGCTGGTGTTGATCAACAGCGAGATGCAGGCGGCGGCTATTGCCGTCATACCGGCGATCAGGAAGGCAAGCTCGTAATTGCCTTGCAGCTCGCGCATGGTGCCGCCGAAGAAGGCCGCTGTCGCGGCGCCAACCTGATGGCCGGCGACGATCCAGCCGAAGACGATCGGCCCGCTGCGGTCGCCGAACGCCTCGTTGGAAAGCCTGAGCGTCGGCGGCACCGTGGCGATCCAGTCCAGTCCGTAAAACACCGCGAAGATGATCAGGCTGGTCGCCGAGAAGCCGGAATAGGGCAGATAGATCAGCGACAGGCCGCGAATGCCGTAATAGACGCCGAGCAGCTTGCGCGGGTCGAAACGGTCGGTGAGCCAGCCCGACAGCGTCGTGCCGATCAGGTCGAAGATGCCCATCATCGACAGCAGGCCTGCGGCCTGCACTTCGCCGATGCCCATATCGCCGCAAAAAGCGATCAGATGCGTGCCGACCAACCCGTTGGTGGTGAAGCCGCAAACGAAGAAGGTGGCGAACAGATACCAGAACACGCGCGTGCCGGCGGCGCGGCGCAGCGTGCTCAATGTATGCGAAAGGAAATTGCCTTGCGAGGCTGGCGGCACCGGCGGCACGTCGTCGGCATCGGCGCCATAGCGGACCATGCCGATCGACGCCGGGCGCTCCGGCACCAGCATATAGACCAGCGGCACCAGGCAGGCGGTGGCCACGGCAATGGCGATGGCGACCGGCTTCCAGCCGCCCGACTGGGCCAGCGAGGCGAGCAGCGGCAGGAAGACCAGCAGCCCGGTGGCACTGGACGCCGACATCAGTCCCATCACCAAGCCGCGATTGGTCTTGAACCAGCGGTTGACGATGGTCGCGCCGAGCACGGTGGCGACGGCGCCCGAGCTGACGCCGGAAAACACGCCCCAGGTGAGGAGCAGATGCCACGGTTTGGTCATCAACAGGCTGAGCGCGGTCGATCCCGACATCAAGAGCAGCGCGGCAAGCAAGGTGCGGCGCAGCCCGATCCGCTCCATCAGCGCCGCGGCAAACGGCCCGGTCAGGCCATAGAGGAAGATGCCGGTGGCCGCCGCCAGCGACACCACGTCGCGCCGCCAGCCGAAACTGTTCTCCAGCGGCAGCATCATGACTGCCGGCGCCGAACGCAGGCCCGCTGCGATCAGCAGGCAAAGGAAGATGACGGCGACCACGACGAAAGCGTAGCGCTGGCCAAACGGGCGGGATTGAGCTATCATGTTACTGACCGGTACGTTGCAGGAGCGCGAAACATACGTACCGACCGGTAACATTGTCAACCAGCTAATCGGCAGACCAGGCATGAAAAGCATTGAACCAACGATCAAGGCCAATGACGCACCGCCGCCTCGCGCCGCCGAACGGATTCTCCAGGTGGCGCGAGACCTGTTCTACCGGCAAGGCATCAGAGCGATCGGCGTCGACGAGATCGTGCGGCGTGCCGGCGTCACCAAGCCCAGCCTCTACCGCAGCTTTCCGTCCAAGGATGAGCTGGCCGCATCCTACCTCCGGCACTATGATCTCGAATTCTGGGAGCGTTTCGACGAGGCGGTGAATGCCCATCCCGGCGATCCGCGCGCGCAGATCGTCACCTTCCTGACGCGTGTCGGCAAGCGTACGCAAAGGCCCGACTATCGCGGCTGCGGCATGACCAATGCCGCGGTCGAATATCCCGAACATGGCCATCCGGCCCGCGTCGTGAGCGAGGCCAACAAGCAGGAACTGCGCCGCCGCCTGCGTGCCATGGCGGCAGAGATGGGCGCCGGCGACGCCAACACGCTGGGCGACGGGCTGCTGCTCCTGATCGAGGGCGCCTATATCAGCGGCCAGCTGTTCGGTGCCGGCGGGCCGGCGAAGTCGGTGGCCCGCAACGCCGATCTTCTGATAGAGGCAAGCTTGAAGAAATAGTGGTCCGTTTTACAAGACCACTGTGCGCAGCCTGACTTCCTCTAGGCTGCCGCTAAATTTGACGGTACGCTGCGCCCCCCGAACTGAGTTGTTCCGCCATGCGCGCTCTCTTGATCCCGCTTGCCCTCGCCGGTTTCTGCCAGGCGGCCCGGGCCGGCGACATATCCAGCGTCTATACCGATCTCGATTGGGAGAAGGACTGCGTCACCTATGCCCAAGCGGAAGAAGGCGACGGCGACTGGGCCGATCTCGCCTGTTCGGGCTACCGCGGCTACCCGGTGATGATTTCCTATGACGACGCGCGGGAATCGCTGTTCTACGGCTTTCCACCTGGCGACATGACCACGGTCTGGGAAAGCTTTTCCGGTCTCAATTCGGCTGGACCCAAGGTCGAGTGGCGGATCGAAACCAACGGCAAAACTGCCATTCCGTTCGCCGTCATCCATCGTCGCTCGATCAGCGATAGCGAGGGCGAGAACAAGTCGACGGAAGTGCTGATTGTGGCCAAGGTTGCCCAGCCTGACGCCCACGAAGGCTGCACGATCGGCCTTGTGCTCGCCACCGGCAATCCCGCCGCCAACGATCAGGCGCGCAAGCTTGCCGACGAGAAGGCACGCACCTTCGCCTGCGGCAAGGACAAGCGTGAGGTGCTGGGCGACGCGCCCGCTTTCGGCCGCGTCGACAACTGATTATTTGCGCCCGATAATTACTTGCGCCTGGCCCGCTCGATTGCCTCGACGATCATCTTCTTGGCATAGGCCGCATCGTACCAGCCTTCGATCTTGACCCATTTGCCGGGTTCGAGATCCTTGTAGTGCTCGAAAAAGTGCTGCACTTGCTGGCGGGTGATGTCGGGCAATTGCGTGTATTCGTGGACGTCCTCGTAGCGCAAGGTCAGCTTGGGCGAAGGCACAGCGATGACCTTCTCGTCCTGGCCGGCATTGTCCTCCATCACCAGCACGCCGATCGGCCGGACATTGATGACGCAGCCTGGCACCAGCGCGCGCGTGTTGCAGACCAATACGTCGATCGGGTCACCGTCGCCCGACAGCGTGTGTGGTACGAAACCGTAATTGCCGGGATAGCGCATCGAAGTGTGCAGGAAGCGGTCGACGAACAGCGTGCCGGCCTCCTTGTCCATCTCGTACTTGATCGGCTCGCCGCCGATCGGCACCTCGATTATGACGTTGACGTCCTCGGGCGGGTTCTTTCCGCTGGCAATCGCTTCGATACGCATCGCTTTATCCCTCTCTCGATTGGAGATCGATAGCGGGCGACGGCGAATGGTGCAATGCGGCGAATGGTACGGGGAGATCGTCCGAACCGAAAACCGGCCGGATCATGCGCTGGCCGTCATTCCCAGACGAAAGCGACCTTCTTCAGCGCCTTCTGCTCGAATATCTCGACGCCTTCGGCAACATCGCGGCCACCGGCGCCGGCATAGAAGGCAAGTGCGTTCTGATTGTCTTCCAGCGCCCAGACCACCATGCCTTTCAGGCCATGGTCGGCCAGCCGTGCCCGCGCGGCCGAGAACAGCCGGCTGCCGAGCCCGATGCCTTGATATTCCGGCCGCAGGTAAAGTTCGTAGATCTCGCCCTGCTGCCTGAGTTCGCGGGCGCGGTTCTTGCCGATCGTCGCATAGCCGGCAATTTTGCCGCCGATTTCGACGACCAGGACGGTGGCAGCGCGGCGAATGGCATTCGCCCACCAGTCGGCGCCGCGGCGGTTGATCATCGATGTCAGCGTGCGGTGCGGGATGATGCCCGAATAGGCGCCGCGCCAGGCCTCGAGATGCACGTCGGCAATGGCGGCTGCATCGCGCGGTTCGGCTTTCCTGATGTCGATGCTCAGCGTATTCATGATTGGTTAACCATAAACCCGCCGCGCCCGATTGCAAGAGTCCGGTCAACCGCCGCGATGCTTTCACACAGCCGGACGGTGCGTCCTTGAGACGCTGCGAAACCGCTTTTGGCGAGATCAAATCTCGACCAGATGGTCGTCCAGTTCGTTGCTGTCGCCGGTCGAGACCGGAAAATGCTCGGCCAGTACCCCACCGACTGCTTGGATCGCCTTGACGAACCCGTCGGCAAGCCGATCGTCGCCGGCATGCGCCGTAAGGTCGCGGACGACACCGTCCCAGACATGCTGGCCGACACGAGAATCGATGCCGCTGTCGGCGACCACCTCGGCGTAGCGCTCGGCAATCGAGACGAACACCAGCACGCCAGTGCGCGCCGTGGTGCGGTGGACGTTGCGGGCGAGGAACTGCTTCATCGCATTGGCGTGGGCGGCCTGGTAGCGCAGCCGCCTCGGCACCAAATGGATGCGCAATGCCGGCAATGCCCACAACAGGATGAGCACACTGGCAAGCGCCAGAAGCTCGGCGATGACGAAATGCGGCAAGCGGATCGACAGCCACCAGGCTTCCAGCCCGTAACCGACGGCGAGGCTGACGACGAGCATGCTGAGCATCGCCATGAAAGCGGCCGGGAAGAAATAGCTGTCGCTGGCATGCGCCACGACGCAGTAGATCTCGCCGTCGGTCTTTGATTCGGCAGCGCGGATCGCATCGGCGATGCGCTCATGATCCTCGGGGCTGATCGGTCGTGTTGCCATGATTGATGTCTCACCAGCTTCCTGAAGAACCGCCGCCGCCGGACGAGCCGCCGCCGCCTGAAAACCCGCCGCCCGAACTTCCGGACGACCAACCGCTGCCGGAACTTCCAGACGACCAGCCACTGCCTGACGAGGTCCCGGACGTCCAGCTACCGCCGCCGGAAGATGACGAAGCTGGCCCACGGCCGTAGCGGAACGTCATGCCCAGCCACTTGTACACGCCCGGCGACAGTTTCGTGCCGAAGATCGGCGGCAGGAACGCCATTGCCAAGCCGCCGAAGAACATCGTCGCCCACAGGACGATGAACAGCATGAAGATGGGATCGACAGGATTGTCATTCGCCGGATTGCGCTTGCCGCGCGCCTCCAGCTCTTCGGGATTGCCTTCCAGCACCATGATCATGTCGTCGACGGCCTTGCTGATGCCGCCTGAGAAATCGCCGGCACGGAAGGCCGGCACCATGTCGTTTTCGATGATCAGCTTGGTGTGCAGGTCGGTCAGCGTGCCTTCAAGCCCATAGCCGACCTCGATGCGCATCTTGCGGTCGTTCGGCGCCACCAGAAGCAGGACGCCGTTGTTCTCCTTCGCCTGGCCGAGTCTCCAGGCGCGAAACAGCCGGTTGGCGTAAGGCTCGATCTCCTCGCCGTCGAGGCTGGGAATGGTCGCGACGACGATCTGGTCGGACCCTTTGGTCTCGAACTCGGCAAGCTTCTGCGTCAGCGCCGTCTCGGTCGCGGCATCGATGATGCCGGCGTTGTCGACGACCCGTCCGGTCAGCGCCGGCAGTGCGGCGGCGAAGGCCGCGAAGCCGACCAGCAGCACCGCCATGGCCAACAGCGCGGTGCCGATCGTTTTGGTGAAACGGCCGGATTCCACCGGGCTGACGGCGTGTCTTGTCATCTCGTCACCAACTTCCCGAGGAGCCGCCGCCGCCGGACGAACCGCCGCCGCCGGAAAACCCGCCACCGCTTGAACCCGACGACCATCCCCCGCCGGAACCTCCCGACCAGCCGCCGGACGACCGCCGGTTTGGCTCGAAGGTCATGCCCAGCCAGCGATAGCGGCCGGGACCGATCTTCTGGCCGAAGATCGGCGGCAGGATGGAGGCTGCGAGGCCGCCGAAAAAGATGATTGCCCAGATGGCTATGAAGATCGTGAAGAACAGATCGTCGCTGTTGAACGGCGGCTGCTGGTTGCGTTCGCCGCGCGCCTCCAGCTCTTCGGGATTGCCTTCCAGCACCATGATCATGTCGTCGACGGCCTTGCTGATGCCGCCTGAGAAATCGCCGGCACGGAAGGCCGGCACCATGTCGTTTTCGATGATCAGCTTGGTGTGCAGGTCGGTCAGCGTGCCTTCAAGCCCATAGCCGACCTCGATGCGCATCTTGCGGTCGTTCGGCGCCACCAGCAAAAGCACGCCATTGTTCTCCTTCGCTTGGCCCAGTTTCCAGGCGCGGAACAGCCGGTTGGCGTAAGGCTCGATCTCCTCGCCGTCGAGGCTGGGGATGGTCGCGACGACGATCTGGTCGGACCCTTTGGTCTCGAACTCGGCAAGCTTCTGCGTCAGCGCCGCCTCGGTCGCGGCATCGATGATGCCGGCATTGTCAACGACCCGTCCGGTCAGCGCCGGCAGTGCGGCGGCAAGGGCGGTGAGCGGGAGGAGGAGAAGGCTTTGGAAGACGAGCAGGAAGGCCAGGCTGGCGTTCTGTCGCGCCCCCCTCTGTCCTGCCGGACATCTCCCCCTCAAGGGGGGAGATCGGCTGTCAGGGCTGTTTTCGCCAATCTCCAACGATGCAGGATGGGCGGTGAAGCCAAAGCTGCCAATCTCCCCCCTGGAGGGGGAGATGCCCGGTAGGGCAGAGGGGGGCGCTACGGAGTGCAAGGCCAATAGGGACCACGCTCACCGGCTGTTCTTCACCCGCCTTGCGTGGTGTTGGTGCCGAAATCGACCTTCGGCGGCTGCATCTTATCCTCCTCGATGGTGAAATTCGCAAACGGCTGGTTGCCGCGGAACCACAAGGTCGCCCAGATCACCGACGGGAAGGTCCTCAGCGTCAGATTGTACTCTCTCACTGCCTGGATATAGTCGCGGCGGGCGACCGTGATCCGGTTCTCGGTGCCTTCGAGTTGTGCTTGCAGCGCCAGAAAGTTCTGGTTGGCCTTGAGATCGGGATAGTTCTCCACCACCGCCAGCAGGCGCGACAGCGCGCTGGTCAGGCCGGCCTGGCTGTCCTGGAATTTCTTGAAGGCTTCCGGATTGTTCAGCGTTTCCGGCGTCACGGTCACCTGCGTCGCCTTGGCGCGCGCTTCGACCACGGCATCGAGCGTGTCCTTCTCGTGCGCCGCGTAGCCCTTGACCGTGTTGACCAGATTGGGGATGAGATCGGCGCGGCGCTGGTATTGATTCAACACCTCGCTCCATGCGGCCTTGGCGTTTTCCTCAGCTGTTGGAATGGTGTTGTAGCCGCAGCCGGCAAGCAGCGGCAGCATGACGGCCATAACCAGGAACGCAGCTAAATTACGGAAGATTGGCGGCGAAGAAAGGCGCTGGGCAAGCATGATAAGTCCCCTCGATAGCATTGGCAGGCGAAGCATTAGCACAATCCTTGCGTAAGAAAATGACTTCGGCCGAGAAGTGTTACTGGTTTCTGCCATTCGCCGTCGGGCCCTGTGACAGACGAGGCGAACGGGTTAAGCTCGGCATAAAACGGGACATCACCATGGCGAAACGCCACGACAGCGACGCGGAATCGCGCCGCATCATCGAACGGGTGGCGCGCGAGACCGACCCGGGGGGCACCTCGTTCCTTGCACGAACGACTAAAGGCGCGCGCGACCACGTCACTGCGGCCGATGCCGACCGGTCGGACCCGATCGAATATTGGGGCACCCGCATCGGTCGGGCAGCGGGCTTGCTTATTGCCATCGGCCTGTTGATCTGGCTCGTGCTTTTCGTCACCAGGGGCAGTTAGGAAAAATCAATGAGTGCCGAAAAAACCGACGCGCCGCGCGCGGTCATCGTCGTCTCCAGTCATGTCGCCCGTGGCTCGGTCGGCAACCGTGCCGCTGTCTTTGCGCTGGAGACGCTCGGCTTTCCGGTTTGGGCGGTACCGACCGTCATCCTGCCCTGGCATCCGGGCCATGGCCGGGCCACCCGCATTGTGCCGCCGCTGGACCAGTTCAGGGCGCTGATGGCCGACCTCGAGCGCGCGCCGTGGCTGGGCGAGGTCGGCGCCGTGCTGTCCGGCTATCTCGGCGAGGCTGGCCAGGCCGAAGCCGTCGCTTCGCTGGTCGGCGCGGTCAAGGCGAAGACGCCGGACGCCCTCTATGTCTGCGATCCGGTGATGGGCGATTCGGGCGGGCTCTACGTACCTGAGCCGACCGCAATCGCCATGCGCGACCGGCTGATGCCGATCGCCGATATCGCCACGCCCAACCGCTACGAGCTGGAATGGATGGCCGGAGCGCCGCTGCCCGACTTGAAATCGGCAATGGCTGCAGCCCTGCAGGCCGGCCCACCGGCCATGCTGGTCACATCGGCGCCGGCGATGATGGCCGGCGGCACCGGCAATTTACTGCTCGCCGGCAGGGAGGCACTGCTTGCCGAACACCGGCTCATCGACAAGCCGCCGAATGGGCTCGGCGACCTGACGGCGGCCGTCTACCTGGCGCGGACCCTGTCCGGCCAGCCGGCCGCCAAGGCGCTGCAATCGACCACGGCGGCGGTCTACGAGATCCTGGCGCGGACCGCCAAGCGCGGCGGCGACGAGTTGCAGCTCGAGACCGATGCCCAGAGCCTGTCGCACCCGATGGCGATGGTGCAGCTTCGCCATCTGCTGCATCCGGAACGGGACCGCCGGGCGTGACGCAGGCCGAAGACGCCGTGCCCCAGGATGATGCGCCCAAGGATGTTGCGCCCGACGATGTTATGCCTTGGGGTGTTGTGCTTGTCGGCGTCGACGGTTGCAAGGCCGGCTGGATAGCCGTCCGCCACGATCCCGGTGCGGCACCGTCGACAGCCGTTTTCCCGAGCTTCGCGGCGTTGCTCGACCGACTGCCCGCCGACTCGTTGGTAGCGGTCGATATGCCAATCGGCCTGCCCGATTTCTCGCAAAGAGGCGGTCGCGGCCCGGAGGCGCTGGTGCGGCCGTTGCTCGGGGCGCGGCAGTCCAGTGTCTTTGCCATCCCCTCCCGCGCCGCGCTCTACGCGGAGATCGAAGCCTTCACCACGGTCGATGCCTGGTACGCCGCACATCGCAAGGCAAGCGAGGTGGCCAGGACGACATCAGATCCGCCGCGCGGTGTCTCGATCCAGGCCTTCGGCATCTTCGCCAAGATCCGCGAGATCGATTCGCTGCTGATCGCGCGGCCCGAACTGCGCAGCCGCGTCTTCGAATCGCATCCGGAAGTTGCTTTCTGCAAACTGAACGGCGACCGCGCTATGCGCCTGCCGAAGAAGATCAGGGGCAACATCAATCCGGCCGGCATGGCCGAACGCAAGGCGCTGCTTGCCCAGCATGGTTATAGCCAAGATTTTCTCGACCAGACGCCGCCGCGCGGCGCGGCCGCCGACGATTTCCTCGACGCCGCGGCGATGATGCTGGTTGCCGGACGCATCGTCAGAGGCGAGGCAATGCCGTTTCCGGATCCGCCGCTCGCCGATCGTTTCGGTATTCCGGTCGCCATTTGGGCCTGAGGACCGGGGCGTCAGGAGCGTGATCTGAGCGCCTCGTTGAGTGCCCACATATCCTTCTCCTCGGGCGCGGTCTCCAATCCGAGCACGGGAACTTGCTTACGCAAATGGTCGTGGTGGGTGCGCACGCCATATTCGAGATCGGAGAGGTAAAAACCTCCGAAGGCTTCGGACAGCATGGATTCGTTGGACCATATCGAAAGCTGCACGTCCTCGGCCAGCGTGTCGCGGTCGATGCGGTAGGATAGGTAGCGGGCTGCCGCCTGTTCCCTGGTCTCGTCGCGATAGCGGTAGATGGCGCCGCGCAGCAGCGTCTCACCCGTCGACAGCGGAAATTCCTGATAGAACTGCACCGATTCCGGCATGATCGACAGCACGTTGTTCGGGAAGATGCCGTAGTAGATCCAGGCCTTGCGCAGGTGTTCCGGCAGGTGCTTCGCCTCGGGTGCGAGCTTGATGTACTGCGCGACGCTCCAGCGCCGTCCGGCATGCGGATTGTAGGTGGCGAACGAGCGCGACACGCCGTTGACGAACGGCTCGTCGAAATAGGTCGCACCGTAAAGGTCCTGCAGCGCCGGATGCGCCATGGCGACGTGGTAGCCTTCATTGTCGACATCGCGCACCGACTTCCAGTTGACCGGCGTCCTTTGGGTCCAGATGCCCCAGGACGGC
Organism: Mesorhizobium sp. M0998; assembly: GCF_040318885.1. Classification (NCBI taxonomy): domain Bacteria; kingdom Pseudomonadati; phylum Pseudomonadota; class Alphaproteobacteria; order Hyphomicrobiales; family Phyllobacteriaceae; genus Mesorhizobium; species Mesorhizobium sp. M0998. The sequence goes on along the minus strand of NZ_JAMYND010000005.1, from coordinate 193,673 downwards.
ACCATCTCGGCGACGCCGTAATGGGCAATCTCGGCTTCGATCGGCTTCAACAGCTCGGCCACCGATGGCTGCGGCCCACCCTTGCGGAAACGGATGAAGATGAAGCCCATCCAGATTTCGAGCTCGAGCGGCATCAGGCCGAAATCGGTCTTGTCGAGGTCGGGGAATGAACGGGGGCGGGCAGCACCGCGCAGCGTGCCGTCGAGATTGTAGACCCAGCCATGAAAGGGGCAGACCAGCGCATTCTTGCAAGTGCCCTGGCTGTCGGCAACGACGCGACTGCCGCGGTGGCGGCACATATTGTTGAAGGCGCGCACAACGCCATCCTTGCCGCGCACGATCAGCGCCCGCTCGCCGACCACATCCATCGTCAGATAGTCGCCGGCGTTCGGCACGTCGCAGACATGGCCGGCGATCTGCCAATGATTGCGGAAGACGTGCTCTTTCTCGAGTTCGAGCAAGGCGTCGGAATGATAGCTCCAGCCCGGCAGCCCCCGCCGATCCCAATCGTTGGGGATTGCCACGTCACGCAGATGCGGGTTCATAAAGGCTCTTTATTTATTGAATGGTCATTCAATAAAAGCATATTTTCCATTGAAATGCAATGGCTTGGAAAAATGGGGCTAAGTCTTGACGGGAAATCGAACGGGATTCGAGAGCCCAGTCCGAACGATCGAAGCCGGGAAAATCCCGGGAATTCCAGACGTTAATCCCCTTACACTTGTTGAGCGCCCGACGCTCCGTGGGCCTGGAAAGGCGACGTGGATCTGGTGCCGTGGGTAGCGGAAAACGAGCAGAGAATGCCACCGGTGCTGCCGGCTACGCCGGATCGGTTTGCCCAGGAATGGCCGCGGGCTTGGTTTCATGCCGGTTACACAATCGTTAATTCATCATCGTTGGCCGGTTACAAGGTGCGATTAGGTTCGTTTCAACAGAGAAAAGAAGAAGACCGAAGGAAACGACGATGCGTACGAAAATCCAGATCACCGATACCGACCTTCGCCAGCAGGGTCCCCAGCGTAACGACCGGCGCCCGAAGCTGGCGCTGCGCCAGCGCGCCAGTGATCATCCAATGGCGATGTTCATGCTGCTGGCGGCTGCCGCATTTGCCGGCATGGCGTTGACACCGACCGTCGGTCCGGCCTTCGCCTCACTGAACCCGCCGGCCAACCTCATCGATGGCGCGACGACCACCACCAAGACGGCGCGCCTGCCGGCGCCGGAGATCGATTTTGCCTGCAAGGGGCAGGCCTGGGGCGCCGAGAGCCTGGAATGCCTGCGCGTCATCGCCGCCCAGTCGGGCAAGGCACGGCCGGTCCGCATGATCGCCAACGCCGCCCCGCTGACTGATACGCCGAACGTTTTTTGATTTTTTTGCGAGCGCCCTCCAGCACTCCAGTCAGGCTCCCGCCGCAATGTCGGCCGGGAGCCTTTTTCTTCCGCGAGAGATCGCGGAGTTAGCCGCCCAGACCGGCCTGCTCGGCAATGGCCGAGAGCACGCCGCGCACATCCAGCGTGCTGAACGGTTTTTCGAGGATTGGCGGCCGCTGCGGCGCCGGCAGCGCCTCGATCTCGCCTTTCGCGCCGATCAGATCGCCGGTGACAAGCACGAAGCGCCGCGCCAGACCCGGCATTTCGGCGAGTAGCTCGCGATAGGCGGCTATGCCGCTGGTGCCGGGCATGCGCAAATCAGAAAACACGATGTCCGGCGGGACATGGCCGCTCAGCGTCGCGGCGGCCGAGACCCAGGCCGGCACGATCCGCGACTTGATGCCCATCAACTCCAGAATGTCGGACAGCGACGCCGCGACATCCGGCTCATCGTCTATGATCAGCGCGTGACGCAAGCCGCTCGACCGCGACGGACTGTCGCTAGCGGCGGCCGCGCCAGCAGCGATCGCCGGCAGCTGCACGACAAAACGCACACCTCTCGGCGAAACCTCCTCGAACCAGATATTGCCATTGTGCCGCTCGATGATCGATTTCGAGATCGACAGGCCGATGCCGGTACCGACACCGACCGGCTTGGTGGTGAAATAGGATTCGAATATGCGTGAGCGTATCGCTTCCGGCACGCCTGGTCCGTTGTCCTCGACCGAGAATCCGGGATTGCCGCGGTCGCTGCGAAACGTCCGGACCTTGATCCGGCGGTCGCCGGCAACGCCGGCCAAGGCGTGCTGGCTGTTGATGAGGAAGTTGGCGGCCACCTGCGTCACGTGGTCGGCATCTGCCATGGCCAGCAGCGGGCCGCTGGCGAAATCGGTGTCGATGATGATGCCGCTCGACCGTGCGCCATAGGCGGTCACTTCGAGTGCGGCGCGGATCACCTGGTTGAGGTCGGTTTCGGCCTGTGCGGCCGGGTGCAGGCGGACCATCGACAGGAAGCTCTTGACGATACGGCCGCAGCGCTCGGCAGCGGCGCGCACCTTTTCGGCGCGCACCTTGGTCTGCGAATCGGCGGCAAATTCATGCAGCAGCGTCGACTGGGCGACGACCACGGCCAGCGGGTTGTTGAGCTCGTGCGAAACGCCGGCAAGCAGCGAGCCCATCGCCGCCATCTTCTCGTTCTGGTGCAGTTTTTCGCGCTGGCGGTTGATTTCCTCCTCGGCGCGCAATCTGTCGCGCAGGTCGCGGATAGAGCCGAAGATCAGCTGGCGATCGGCGACCCGCATCTCGGTTGCCGTCAGCTCGATCGGAAAAACCTCGCCGGCGGCGTTCTGGGTGACCGTTTCGAGCCGCTGGCCGACCATCGGCGCGCCGCGGCCCGACATATATTCGGCGCCGGACGCATAGCCCTTGCGGTAATATTCCGGCACGACCGTGTCGAGCAGGTCCTTGCCGAGGATATCGCTGCGCCGATAGCCGAACATCTTCTCGGCGGCCGGATTGAATTCGATGATCGAGCCGGTCTCGTCGATGACGATGATGGCGTCGAGCGAGGCCTGCAGCATGGTGCGGCGAATGACGTCGCTGGCATGCGCGTCGGAGGGCGATCGTTCGATGGCATCGCCGATGGCGAGTGCCACCATGTGCAGCGCCGCCTCTTCCTGGTCGGTCCATTCGCGTTCGTTGACGCAGTCGTTGACCGCCAGCGTGCCCCACAAATTGCCGTGCGAAAAGACCGACACCGACAGGAACGACTTGATGTTCTGCTTTTCGAAATCGGTCCGCAGAAAGCCTTCGAGATCGCGTGTGTGCCCGGCGAATATCTTGCCTTGGCGCTCGTCCTCCGCCAGCCGTTCCAGCAATGGGTCCGAATCGACGACCGACTGCACGATGACGGTAGGCGATGCCAGTTCGCCGCCAAACCGGGGGGCGATCCAATAAGCGGCGACCGACTGGGCGAAACCCTGGCCGGGCAGTTCGCGCAGGCGAAACAGGATGCCGCGGTGACAATCCATGGCTTCGCAAAGCGTCTGGAGGATACCTTCCATCTCGCGCTGCCAATCGCCGGCTTCGCGCAGCCGGCGAACCACATGCACGGCCACCATCGCCGCGCCCTGCCTGGCGCCCTGCGTGTCCGCGCGTGCTGTTTCAGCCGTCATGGTCATTTCCTGGCCTTGGCTTGCTCAAGCCGCCAGGCCTCAGTTATTTTCACCGGCCGGCAGCGAGAAGATATAGCCTTCGCCGCGCACCGTGCGCAGGAATTTCGGGTTGGCCGGGTCCGCTTCGATCTTCTTTCTCAGCCGCATGATGCGGATGTCGACCGCGCGGGACGATTCCGGATCCTCGACGAAACCGATCGCCTCGGAGATCGCTGCCCGCGTCAACAGCCGGTTGGCGCGCGTCAGGAACACCTCCAGGACGTCGAACTCGCTCTTGGCCATGTCGATGACCGCACCGTTGGCGCCGGTGACGAGCCTGCCGTCGAGATCGGCGTGAAAGGGTCCGAAGCTCACGGACCGGCGGCCGCCGGATGTCTCAGCCTTGGCCTTTTGTGGCTCGGTCGGCTCAGGAACGCGACGCAGCACGCTGCGCACCCTGGCCAGCACTTCGCGCAATTCGTAAGGCTTGACGATGTAATCGTCAGCGCCGAGCTCCAGTCCGACGATGCGGTCGAGCGCGGTACCGGCGGCCGTCGCATAGATGATGCCGATCGGCATTTTCGACCGCATCCAGCGGCCGAGCGACAGGCCGTCCTCGCCCGGCATGGCGATGTCGAGAATGGCCAGATGGAAGGACTGGGTTTCCAAAAGGTCGCGCGCCGCCGCCGCACTTTCGGCCGTGGCCACATCATAGCCGCTGGCGCCGAGATACTCGGCGACCGCATCCCTCAGATCGGGCTCGTCCTCGACGATGACAATTCGTGCCCGCACGATGCTTTCGCTCCCGCTTTCAGTGGAAAGTAGATTGGGTATAAACATGATGTCCAGCACTCTTCTTGGGTTGCCGTATGCGGGGTAGAAAAACATGGCTGCACGATCCGTTATCGCGCTTGTTTCCGTCGCTGAAGTAATTGCGACCGATCTCGCCGATCATCTCGAGCGGCGCGGTCATGACGTCCGCGCGGCGCGACAGCCGTGGGAGGCCGAATCGCTGCTTTCGGAAAAGGGTATCGATGTCGTGGTTGTCGGCGACAGCGTCAGCCAGGCGGAGGGGCGCGACCTGCTCAGGCGACATGGCGGCGAAGGTGGACCGGATTTCATCCTGATCTGCCGCCCGGCCGATCTGGTCGACAAGGTTCTGGCGCTCGAACTCGGCGCCGCCGACGTCGTCGAAAGCCCGCTCAATGTCAGGGAGCTTGCCGCTCGCGTCGGCGGCCTTCTGGCTCGGCGCGGCAGGAGCGCCGGGGAACTGATCGTGCTGGAGAACGCGACCGTCGATCTCCGATCGGCCATCGTCATGCACCGCTCGGGCACGGAAGAACAGCTGTCCCCCGGGCAGGTGGCGCTGCTCAGGCTGTTCCTGGCCAGCCCGCGCAAGGTGCTGACGCGGGACGACATCATCGCCGCCGCGCCCGCCGAAAATGCCGAAGCCTTCGATCGGTCGATCGATTCGCGCATCGTGCGGCTGCGCCGCAAGCTCGATACCGAAACCATCACCACCATACGGGGTGCGGGCTACCGGTTCGATCCGCCGACGCAATTCGCCGATTGAAGGCAGGACGGCCACCCTTTTGTCTTGAGCATCGGATTTTCCCAAAACCGGTTTCCACCTTGGGGTCCGATGCTCTTCAGCGCACCACGAGAAGCGACGGGCCGGACGGCATGTCACTGTTCGTGCTGACCTCGCCGGCATGGGCACGTTCCTTCAGCAGCACGGTGGCGAGGCCGGCAATGCCGAGCAGCCCCTGGACGTAAAGCAGCGCGGAAAGCACCGAAGCGGCGAATTTCGTTTTCATCCTGTTCGTTCCTCAAAATTGGAATTTACGGGCACTTCAGGGGAACCCCCGAAGCGCCCGCGCCGCCAGCGGAGCCCCCCGTTGCGGCGCGGGCCTTCGGTCCTCTCGGCTGCAAGTTGCCGGAGGCGCCGCGCATCCTCAACGGCCCTAAGCCGCCCCCGCCAGAGGGGCTTGAGCCGGTCGACGCGCAGGCTGGAAACTGTCCAGACCAATCCAGACCGTAGCGAAAACAGTGTTGGCTTCCGATCGTTCGTTGACCGCTGTTTTCGTTAGGTCAACTTTGCCTGTTCGCTGTATCCGGATCATGCCGCCGAGGCTGCGCTTTGTTGCAGCTCGGTTTCGGAGTCAGGTGAATTCCTATCAAACGAAAGGCAATCGCGTATTCGTGCCGCGGTTTGGCCGATCCGCCTAGGCAAACACGCCACCGTCATGACGACGTCGTGCAACTGCAAGCTGCTTTGCATGGACCTTTTCTGTTAACCAGGGGAAACAGAATCGAAACACAAACGAGCATCTAGCGAAATCGGCTTGAAACATGACGCCCCGATAAGCCGGTCATCGAATTGAGCCGGCCCCGACCGGCAGAATAGGGGAGACATCATGTACACTGCCATTTCCGCCAAGCTCATCAACATTGCCGCCGCCGTCATCACCGGTACTGCCTTGCTTGTCAGTGCCGGCAACGGCGCAGCCCACGCCGCCGCCAACAAGATCGTCGCGCGGGTATCACTGTCACAGCAGACCATGGAAATCCTGGTCGACGGCCGGCCGACATTCGCCTGGAAGGTCTCGACCGGCGACAGGACGCACGTCACGCCGACCGGTTCGTTCAAGCCGACCCGCATGCATGAAATTTGGTATTCGAAGAAATACGACAACGCCCCGATGCCGCATTCGGTGTTCTTCAGCGGCGGCTACGCCGTACATGCGACAAGCGCCATCAAGCGCCTCGGCCAGCCAGCCTCGCATGGCTGCGTGCGTCTGCATCCGGACAACGCCGCCGATTTCTACCAGCTCGTCGAGGTCTTCGGCCCAGCCAACACCAGCATCGTCATCGTTAAATGAGCGATGCTGCTCTCGTCGCTCTCAAAAAAGGCCGGAAATTAGCGCAGCCTAATCCGGCATTACCGGCATCAGCTTCGGATCCGGCTTTTCGGCGTGATGCGGCAGGTCCTTGCTGGCGATGAAGGTGTAGAACATCGGCACCACGAACAGCGTGAACATGGTTCCGACCAGGATGCCGGTGAAGATCACCAGGCCCATCGAATAGCGTGCCGCGGCACCCGCGCCGCTGGAGATGATCAGCGGCACCACGCCGAGCGCCATCGCCGCCGTCGTCATCAGGATCGGCCGCAGCCGCACCCTGGCCGACGCGATGATCGCATCGCGCCGCCGCATGCCGTGCATTTCACGCTGCTGGTTGGCGAACTCGACCAGAAGGATGCCGTGCTTGGTGATCAGGCCGATCAGCGTGATCAAGCCGACCTGGGTGTAGATGTTGAGCGTGCCGAGCCCGACATTAAGCGGCACGATCGCGCCGAAGATCGACAGCGGCACCGCCATCATGATGATCAGCGGATCGCGGAAACTTTCGAATTGCGCCGCCAGCACCAGATAGATGACGAGCACCGCCGCCGCGAAGGCGATGATGATCGTGTAGCCCTGTTCCTTCTCCTGCCGCGATTGACCGGTATAGTCGATGAAGAAGGTGTCGGGCAGGCTTTGCTTGGCAATGTCCTCGATCGCCTGTAGCCCATCCCCGGTGGTGATGCCGGGCCGCGGCAAGGCAGAGATCGTCGCCGAGTTGAGCTGGTTGAACTGCTCGATGGCGGCCGGCGACGCGTTGGTCGAGATCTTCACCACCGCCGAGAGCGGCACCATCTCGCCCGATACGCTGCGCACGAAATACTCGCCCAGTTTTTCAGGGTTGTCGCGAAAGCTCTGCGGCACCTGCGGGATGATGTCGTAGCTGTTGGATTCGCGGTCGAATTGCGCCACTTCGGCGCCACCGACCAGGAGCGTCAGCGTCCGGCCGATGTCGGCTATCGGCAGGTTGAGCGCGGCGGCGCGGTCGCGGTCGATCGTCACCGTCACTTGCGGCGCGTCGAAGGTCATCGAATTCTGCACGACGATGAAGCGGCCGGAGGCCTGCGCCTTGTTCTTGATGTCTTCGGCCGCCTCGTACACCTGCGAGGCGTCGCCGGTCGAGCGCACGACCATCGTTATCGGCAGGCCGCCGCCGGAGCCGGGCAGCGTCGGCGGCGCGAAGACGAAAGCTTCGACGCCCGCCACCTTGCTCAGGCGGCCCGTAATGTCTTGCTGGATTTCCTTCGAGTTGCGCGTGCGGTCAGCCCAGTCCTTGAACGCAAAGCCGACGAAAGCGCTGTTCGTCTGGCCACCACCGAAGGCGACCGCCGAGAACTGTGCCCGCGTCTCAGGCAGATCCTTGACCAGGCCGAGTATCTGATTGACGTAGGTTTCGGTATAGTCCGACGTCGCGTACCGCGGCGCGGTCACCAGCGAAAGCAGGAAACCCTGGTCCTCTTCCGGCGCCAGTTCGCTCGCGGTCTTGGTGAACATGAAACCGGTCGTGGCGACCAGCGCGAGGACGATCATCAGCGTCACCGGGCGATAGTTCAACGAACCGGTGACGAGCCGCTCATAGATGTGTTCGACGCGCCCGAACGTATTGTCGACAATGCGCTGGAAGCGGCTGTGCGAGCCGGACCTCAGGATACGTGCCGACATCATCGGTGTGATGGTGAGGGCGACGACACCCGAAAGCACCACCGAGCCGGCAAGCGTCACCGCGAATTCGCGAAATAGTGCCCCTGTCAGGCCGCCGGTGAAGGCCAGCGGCGCGAACACGGCGGCCAATGTTATCGTCATGGCGACGACGGCGGACGAGATCTCGCGCATGCCGTTGAACGCCGCCTGCATCGGCGACAAGCCGTCTTCCTCCATGTGGCGGTGGATGTTTTCCACCACCACGATGGCATCGTCGACGACAAGTCCGATCGCCAGCACCATGGCCAGCAGCGACAAAAGATTGATCGAATAGCCCACCGAAAACAGCAGGAAACAGACGCCGATCAGCGACAGCGGAATGGTCACGATCGGCATCAGCACCGAGCGGAACGAGCCGAGGAAGAGCAGGATGACGACGATGACGATGGCGACCGCCTCGCCGATGGTCTTGAACACCTCCTCGATCGACGCACTGATCTGCTCGGTGGAATCGTAGACGATCTCCATCGTCATGCCGAGCGGCAGCGTCTCCTGGATGGTCGGCACAATCTTGTGGATTGCCGCCGCGGTGGTCAGCGGATTGGCGGCCGGCGTCGGAAAGATAGCGAGAAAGATGCCGGGCTTGCCGTTGAAGCTGACCCTGGTGTCGGTGTTCGCCGCGGCGAGTTCGACGCGGGCCACGTCGCGCAATCTCACCACATTGCCGTCCTTCGACCGAAGTGGAAGGGCGGCGAAAGCCTCCGGCGTCTGCAGCGTAGAGCGAACCGTGATCGAAGAAACCACATATTCGTTTTCGGTGTCGCCGGGCGCGGAAAGGAAATTCGATTCGTTGATGGCGGCCAGCACTTCCGCCGCCGTCACGCCGCGCGCCGCCAGTTTGATCGGGTCGATCCAGACCCGCATCGAATATTCGGCTGCGCCGAAGATCTGCACGTCGGCGACGCCTTCGACCGTCGAGATACGCGGCCGCACGACGCGCTCGATATATTCGGTGAGCTGTTCCGGCGTCATGTTCGGGTTCTGCATCGAGATGTACATCATCGCGAACTGCTGGCCGGTGCCCTTGACGATCACCGGGTCTTTGGTTTCGTCCGGCAGATCGCCGCGCACGCTCTGCACCTTCGACAAGACTTCGTTCAGCGCCACGTCGGGGTCGGAGCCGAGTTTCATCTGCACTGTCACGGTGCTGGATGACGGCCGGCTCGCCGACGTGACATAATCGATGTTTTCGGTCGACGCGACGGCACGCGCGATCGGCGCGGAAATGAACCCCTGGATCAGGTCGGCGCTGGCGCCGGGATAGGCAGTGGTGATGGTGATGGCCGTTTCTTCAACCTCTGGATACTGCCGGATCGAAAGGTTGAAGATGCCCTGAAAACCCAGAAGCAGGATCATGCAGGCAAGCACGGTCGAAAGGACCGGGCGGCGGATGAAGAGGTCGGAAAAGCTCATTGCTGGGCTGCCTGCTGGTTCCCCGGCTTGCTCGGATCGATCGTGTTGTCGACGGCAACGGACATGCCGTTGGAGAGCCGGTTCTGGCCGGCGGTAACGACTTGGTCGCCGGGCGCGATGCCCTCCAGGATCTCGACCAGGCCGGCGTTGCGGCGGCCTGGCTTGACGAACACCTGGGCGAGCACGAGCTGCGGCTTCTGTTCTTCCGCTGCCGGCTTGGCTTCCTCTGCCGGTTTGGCTGGGGTAGCAGCCGGCTTTTCGTCGGGTTTTGCCGCGGGTGCTTCGGCCGCGGGCTTGGCAGCATCTGCAGCCGGCTTGTCTTCCGGCTTTGCCTCGGGTGCCGCGCCGTTGGCTTCGGCGGATTTGGCCGGCCGCACCACGAAGACGAAGTCGCCGTACAGGCTGGAAGTCAGCGCTGTCTGCGGCAGCGCCAGCACGTCGTTCTCCTCGGGCAGTTCGACGCGCACCTGGACGAACTGGCCGGGCGTCAGCTTGCCTTCGGGATTGCCGACCTCCGCCCTCACGGTCACCAGCCGGCTGGTCGGGTCGATCTTCGGATCGATGCCGCGGATGCTGCCGGTGAACGGCATGTCGCCGCCGCCGACGCCCAACCGCACCGTCTGTCCGATCTTCAGCTGCGGAAGCTGCTGCTCCGGCACGGTGAAATCGACACGCATCGTATCCATGTCCTGCAAGGTCACCACGGCGGTGCCGGGTGTGAGATACTGGCCAAGGTCGATTTTCGGAATACCGACGGTACCCTTGAAGGGGGCCGTCAACTGCTTTTGGTCGAGCACCGCTTGCAGCTTGTTCACCTGCGCGGCGGAGACCGACGCTGCTGCCTGCGCCGTGTCGAGCGTAGCATCGGTGCCCACCCCGCGCTTCTGCAGCTCAAGTGCGCGCATCAGCGTCGTCTGGTCGGAGGTGGCTTGCGCCTTCGATGCGACGAGGTCGGCTCGCTCGACTTCATCGTCGAGCTGCAGCAGCACGGCGTTGGCGGCGACCTTTTGATTGGCATGGAACAGGATGTCCTTGACGATGCCCGCGGTTTCGACCGTCAGGTCGACGCCGCGTACGGCACTGACAGTGCCGATCGCCTCGATGCCGGGCGTCCAGGACATCGGTTTGACGATGACCGTCGACACGGTCGCGGCCGGCGGCTTCATGGTGGCGAAGAACTGTTTGATCGCATTGTCGCGAAACAGGTTGAAGCCGACGATGCCGCCGCACACCAGCACGAGCAGAATGAAGGCGATGATGAAGCGCTTGATCACGAACAGTCCCTCGGCCACGGCCCAGCATAACGGTCGGATGACCGGAACACATACCTGTGCCTGGTCCCAATTTCAAATGACGGCGATCTTACTGTACCGTCTGGACGGTCTTGTCAATTCCGCCTAAGCTAATGAATGGGGAACGCTTGATGAAGGCCCGCAGAGCAAATTCGCGCGAGAAGATCCTCGCCGCCGCCGCCGCCGTGGCGCGCGAGACGGGTCCTGGCAGCCTGTCGCTGGATGCGGTCGCCAGCCGTGCCGGCGTGTCGAAGGGCGGTCTTCTCTACAATTTCCCGACCAAGGCGAAATTGATGCAGGCGCTGGTGGAGGATTACCTGCGCGCCTTCGAGCAGGCCCTGGAGTCCGCCCGCACGGCCGGCGTCAACGGCGAAAGCCCGCTTGCAACTTACATCAAGCTGTCGGCCGAGCATGCCGAGGAATCGAAACCGTCGGCATCCTGGATATTTTCGGCGATTGCCGAGGATCCCGATTTCCTGACGCCGATAAAATCGTTCAGGCGGCAGCTGTTCGAGCGGCTGAAGCAGGAGACGCCGAACCTCAAAGCGCTACTGGTCTGCTATCTCGCCATCGAAGGGCTTCGCAGCATGAACCTGTTCGATTCGGACATTCTCTCCGCCGAAGAGCGCCGGCTGCTGATATCGACCCTGCTGGACATCGCGGAATAGTCGAACCGCCAATCTGCGGTTCTGAGGCCGATTAATGGCGGCGTTCGTTCACCCGTGTCAAAACACGGGCTGGCACGTCGAAACCACGCCATCCCGCTTTCCGAAAATCGGTTCCGATTTTCGGGCCGATGCGCTAGAGCCTTTCGGGATTGAACCGAGCTGCCTTCAACCCGGAAAGGCTCCCACCGCTGCCCATGCCCCATCTTCCCGAGCATCTTCTCACCGGCTACCGCAGTTTCATGAGCGGCCGCTATCTCACCGAAAGCGGCCGTTATCGCTCGCTGGCGCGAGAGGGCCAGGCACCGGAAACGATGATCGTCGCCTGCTGCGATTCGCGGGCCGCGCCCGAAGCGATCTTCGATGCCGGGCCGGGCGAGCTGTTCGTGCTGCGCAATGTCGGCAATCTGGTGCCACCCTATGCGCCAGACGATCAGTTCCACTCGACATCGGCGGCGCTCGAATTTGCCGTGCAGAGCCTCAAGGTCAAGAACATCGTGGTGATGGGCCACGGCCGCTGCGGCGGCATCCGCGCGGCACTCGACACCACGGCCGCACCCTTGTCGCCGGGCGATTTCATCGGCAAGTGGATGAGCCTGATCGCGCCCGCGGCCGAGACCGTATCGTCCAGCACCTTCATGACCGCGACCGAGCGCCAGACGGCGCTGGAGCGCATCTCGATCCGGTATTCCATCGCCAATCTGCGTACCTTCCCTTGTGTTTCGATCCTCGAAGGCAAGGGGCGACTGTCGCTGCACGGTGCCTGGTTCGATATTTCGACCGGCGAGCTTTGGGTGATGAACAAGGAAACCGGCGATTTCGAGCGGCCGGAGACGGAGTAGGAGACGAGGCATGGTGCGAGCTCGGATCGCGTTCGCGGCGGCGGCACTGCTGTGCCCGATAACTGTCGCCCGCGCCGATGATAGCGCGATCATCGACCGCTGGTATTCGGCACTACTGATCGCCGACCGCACCGAATTGTCGGACCTGCTCGCCGACAACGTCCGCATCAAGCTCGACGACCTCGGCGTCGTGCAAAGCAAGCAGGAATTCATCGCCTCGATCGCCGAGTGGCAGGGCGCCGTCGCCGGGGCCGAAATCCGCCACCGGATCGAGAAGACGGAGGGCGGCGTCACCACTGTGATCGCCTGCTATGATTTTCCCAGCAACGACATGCTGATGCAGGAGACCTTTGCAGTCGCCAACGACCAGATCACCGCCAGTTCGCAAGCCGCGATCGCCGAAAACTGCGACGGCTACTGACGGAACCATGAACGGGACCCGCTGTTGCGCGCAACCGGCCGGCGCCTTACATCGGTGACGATCCGCTTCTCCCGCCACTCAGCGAAAGTTTGCCCATGCCGTCCACCGTCGACCTCGCCGCCCATCCGCTGACCGCATGGCAAGGGCCGCTCGGCCTGCCCGATTTCACGCGCATCGGCGACGGCGATTTTTCTCCGGTCTTCGACGCGGCCCTGAAGGCGCATGAGGCCGAGATCGAGGCGATTGCCGGCAACACCGGGACGCCGACCATCGACAATACACTTGCCGCGCTCGAACTCGCCGGCGAGGCTCTCGACCATGTCTCGTCGATCTTCTGGTGCCGCGCTGGCGCCCACACCAACGAGGCAATCCAGGCGCTGGAGCGCGACATTTCGCCGAAGATGTCGCGGCATTTCTCGGCGATCTCGATGAACGAGCGCCTCTTTGCCCGCATCGACGATCTCTATCAACGCCGCGAGACTCTGAAGCTCGATGCCGAAACGCTGCGCGTACTGGAAAAGACCTGGAAAAACTTCGTCCGCTCCGGCGCCAGGCTCGACGCCGAAGGCAAGAAGCGGCTCGCCTCGATCAACGAGGAATTGTCGTCGCTCGGCACCAATTTCGGCCAGAACGTGCTTGCCGACGAGCGCGACTGGGCGCTGTTCCTCGACGAGGCCGATCTTGCCGGCCTGCCGGAATTCCTGAAAAGCTCGATGGCGGAAGCCGCCGAGATGCGCGGCCAGAAGGGCCACTACGCCGTCACTTTGTCGCGTTCGATCTACGAGCCGTTCTCGACCTTCTCAGAACGCCGCGACCTGCGCGAGACAGCGTTCCGCGCCTTCATCATGCGAGGCCAGAATGGCGGCGCTACCGACAACACGGAAGTGGTGCGCGACATGCTGCGCCTGCGCGCCGAGAAGGCGAAGCTGCTCGGCTATCCTTCCTATGCCGCATTGAAGCTCGACGATACCATGGCCAAGACGCCGGAGGCGGTGCACGCGCTGCTCGATCCGGTCTGGGAAAAGGCGGTGGAAAAGGCCGCAAGCGACCAGGCCGAATTGCAGCGGCTGGCGGCCGAGGCCGGCAGCAACGAGAAATTCGCTGCCTGGGACTGGCGCTTCTATCAGGAGAAGCTGCGCGCAGAGAAATTCGCCTTCGACGAGGCCGAGCTGAAGCCGTATCTGCAGCTAGACCGCATCATCGACGCCTGTTTCGACGTGGCAACACGATTGTTCGGCATTTCTTTCGAAGAAAAGAAGGGCATTGCCACCTGGCATCCGGACGCCCGTGTTTTCGTGGTGAAGAATGCCGACGGCAGCGAGCGCGGCCTGTTCCTCGCCGATTATTTCGCGCGACCCTCGAAGCGCTCCGGCGCATGGATGAGCGCGCTGAAATCCGGCTACAAGCTTGGTCCTGGCTCCAAGCCGGTCATCTACAACATCATGAATTTCGCCAAGCCGCCGGCCGGCGAGGCAGCCTTGCTGTCGGTCGACGAGGCCAAGACCCTGTTCCACGAATTCGGTCACGCGCTGCACGGCATGCTGACCGACGTTACCTGGCCATCGGTCGCTGGCACCTCGGTCAGCCGCGATTTCGTCGAGCTGCCGTCGCAGCTCTATGAACACTGGCTGACGGTGCCGGCGGTGCTGGAAAAGCATGCGCTGCATATTAAGACCGGCAAGCCGATGCCAAAGGCGCTGGTCGACAAGATGCTGGCGGCACGCACCTTCGGCGCCGGCTTCGCCACCGTCGAGTTCACCGCCTCGGCGTTGGTCGACATGGCCTACCACGCCCGGCCGGATGCACCGGAACAGGCGCTTCGTTTCGAAGCCGAGACGCTCGAAAAGCTCGACATGCCTGACACCATTGCCATGCGTCACCGCACCCCGCATTTCGGCCATATCTTCGCCGGCGATGGCTATTCTGCCGGCTATTACTCCTACATGTGGTCGGAAGTGCTCGACGCCGACGCGTTCGCCGCCTTCGAGGAAACAGGCGATCCCTTCAATCCGGCGCTGGCCGAGCGGCTGCGCAAGAACATCTACGCCGCCGGCGGTTCAAAGGACCCGGAAGAACTCTACACCGCCTTCCGCGGCAAGATGCCTTCCCCGGAAGCGATGATGGCCAAGCGCGGGCTGGTGTGATGCATGCCCGCTCTTGTCACCGTTCTCTTTCCATCCTGATTGATCTCGGCTGTCATGGCGGCGGGTTGCGCACCGCCTGATCCGGTTTCCGCCGGTCCCGTTCGGCCTCGTTGGCTGCGGCCGCGTCGTTGAGGTGACCGCACTTAATGCGGTCTCCATCGTTCCGGCCGAAGGAGCCGCGTTCATGGCGGCGCTACGGGCTGTGCGGGGTTAGGCAACGACAGCTTGCCCGCTATGCTGATCGGCCGCTGCCGCATCCGGACCGCACCTTGCGACGACCGCTACGGAAACTCTCTGTCGCGAACTGGCAGCCCCGCCAACGGAAGGCGGGGCTGGTAAGTTGATTGTCCCGGCAAGCTTTTTTGCCAGGGCGATTGGCCTAGGCAGGCACAAAGCCAAAATAGGCTTTGTAGGAAGCCCCATCGCCGGAAATCAGGGGCGTTTCCACCTTGAACCCAATCCCGCTGAAGGTGGTATTGTTCGTGCGTGCCGCGAGCAACACCATCTGTTTTGCGGAGATGGTTACTGTCGCGCTCCCGATCCTGTCATCGCCCCAATCGAAGAGATCGCTGATGGCGCCGCCGATCGATGGCATCAAGGATCCCAGGGCCGGGCCGGCTATCGCGGCAATGATAGGTCCTGCCACCGGAATGAGGCCCAAAGCGAGCGTGCCCGCCGTATGGACGCCCATGACGATCTTCTGCACCTCGTCCTTGTATTTGTTGGGGTCGCCAAAATCGTTTTCCATCAGCACCGTGCCGATATTGATGCCGTAAGGCTTGCCTCGATAGATTTCCATAAGGTCGGGTCTTGTATCTCCGGCATCGACGTCGCCATAGACCTGGCTGCGCTTGGTGTCGGCGATCTGCGGCGTTGTCACGCTGACGATGACATAGGGTTCGTCCGCACTCGATCCCTGATCCCAGTCGGTCTCGCCGAAGCAATGGAGGCCGGTATAGTGGACGACGACATCTCGAAGGTCGATCGCGCCGGTGTCGGGCCACCAGTATATGCCGCCGTTTTCAAACAGATTGGCACGGCCACCATCGGCAAATTCGGTCTCGTCGGTCGTGGGATATCCCAGATATGACTGTTCCCAGCCCAGGCTCTCCCACTTCTTGCGGATGTCACCGTACACCACGTTGGCTCCTGTGTTCGGTGTCCAGTAGATCGAGCCGGCATTGGCAAAATGGTTGTAGCGCCCGACGCCGTCGGGAGTTCCGGTTTCGTCGGTGACCGGATAGCCGAGAACCGAGCGCTCCCAGCCCATTGCTGCCCATTTGCCGCGAATTGCCCCCCAAATCGCTTGAGCACCGGTATTCGGTGTCCAGTAGATCGAAGCGGTATTGTTGTTGAAGTGATTGTATCGGCCGACGCCGTCGGGAGTTCCGGTTTCGTCGGTGCAGGGAATGCCCCACGCGAGACCGCCAAGCGCAATCCACTTCCTGTAGATTTCGCCATGGATCTCAAAGGCGTCGTGCATGGCATCGTTGTAACAAATGCATGAGCCGTTCTTGAGATACCAGGCTTTTCCAGTGTCCTTCCTGTCGATCTCGGCGAAGCCGGCGCCTCCAAGGGAGTTGTACTTTTGCTGTATGACAGCTTCGGGCGAGAGGAGCGACCAAGGCCCGATCCTGAGCTGGTCGGAAAGTCTTGTGGCTCCAGCCCGGATGGTACCGGCACGCACTCTCGAAGTTGCTCTGGCAGTATACGGCATGACCTTTTCCTTCCTGTGAGTGTTGGTATCGGGGGCTTCAGGCCTCCGGCGATCGGTTTTGATCGACGAGCCGAGGTTCCCAGACCGCGACTTACGGACGGCTTACAGAGTTCCGAGCTGCGCCAGAGCAATTCCAGGAAAAGTGTGGAACGGTTTTCCGTCCGGAATTGCGCAAAAATAAAAATAAAGAGATAGAGCGGTTCGGCGTTTCGGTGAAACGATGACCGGTCTAGAGAAACGGGCGCACGAGCGAACGCAGCAAAGGCGAGGGCTCGTCATCGCCGGTCGAAGCGAGCGCGCGTTCATAGCGCCGGTAATCCTCGATGGCGCCGGCATGGTCGTTTCTGGAGAGGCTCTCCTGGATGAGCGTGCCATGGAGTTTGGCCGATTCCGGGTAGAAATCGAGCGCACGCCGGCACGCCTGGCGTGCCCGATCTGCGTTGCCTTGGCTCTGCCAGTGTTTGGCGACCCGCACGGCAAGCTCGACCAACCCGTCCCGCACCCGGTCGGCCGCGGCGTTCGACCAGGCGGGCGTCGGGCCATTCGAGAAAAGCGGGCCGACAAAGCCTTCCAGCAGTCTCTCCTGCTCCTCGATTGCGCTGTCTCTTTGGCCCGACAGAACGGGTTTCAGCCGGTCTTCCCAATCCTGCAGATCGATCCAGACCTTGTCGGCAGCGAGCCGCAAACGGCCCTCTCTCAGCGTTACGAGCTCGCCTTGCCCGAGCAATTTGCGCAGACGATGCAGCGCCTGCTCCAAGGCCGCTTTGGCCTGGTCGCCGTCGAGGTCGGGCCAGAGCCAATCCTGCAGGGTTTCCACCGAACAGACCTGATCCCTCGACAGGCAGATAATGCGCAATATGTCGAGAGCGCGGGTAGGTTTGGCACCGGGCGCGACCTCGGCACCATCGATCTCGAGGCGGAAGCCTCCCATCAAGTGGATCCTGAGCGGCCAAGGCCACTGGACGGGTCGGCCAGCGGGCGGGACCAGATATCGCGCCCGAACGACGCGGCGGCAGAGATCGACGTCGATCTTTCGCTCCAGCGCATCGGCGACCAGATCGGCCAATAGGTCCGGCAGGTTGAGCAGGATTGCGGAGGGGTTGACCTGGCGCAACACCTCCATGAATTCAGCCAGACGAGTGCCATAGGACGCGCCGCCTTTCCACTTCTGCTCCAGGGCCCGAGCGGCCAGAATGTTGAGTTCGACCCGCTGGCGAGGGCCGCCGCTCAGCCTTTCGACGATCTCCTGGAGTAGCGCAATGGCCTCCGCTGGACGCCGATCGGCCAGCAGGACCTGGTATTTGGTGACGTAATGCGGCCAGCGTTCGATCATCGGCTCATTCGCCCGCTCGATCGCATCCATGAAGGCATCGCAGTCGAGATAAGCCTTGACGAAGTCGCCGTTGCGCGTGTGCATCGCCGCGTGGCAGTCGGCGACTACAGCGACCTGGGTTGTGAACCTGCTGTCCGCGATCTCGCCCAGCCGGGAGACGAGCGCATTGAATTCCGAGAACCTGTTGTGAAGCTTCATCAGCAATTGAAGCTGATAGAGCGCGCTGAACTCGACGCCCCGTAAGGCGTGCTGCTCGCCTATCGCCGTTGCGCGTCGCAACGCATCCTCGGCCGAGGCATAGACAAAACCGCGCCGCGAATAGGGGAAGTAACGGCCGCTGGCCGAGCCAAAGGACACCAGCCACATGCCGAGCACCAGCGGCGGGATATCCGGATGTTCGAGATCGGCGGCAACGCTGTCCACGGCATTGGCAAAAATGTCGCGCTGCCCCGACGAGGTCGCGTAGTCGATGAGCGCTTCGCTTGCCAGCAGGCGCAACTCGACCGAATCCTCGATCGGCAGATGTGTCAGGCGCTGCTGGATATCATTCACGAGGCGCTTCGCGTCATGGGCGTCGAATTCGCCAGGTTCGGCGAAATCGACGGCCCGCAGGATGCCGAGCCTGACCATCATGAGTTCCTCCGGATCCAACTCCGGCAATCCCCTGGCAAGAAGCTGTGAGGCTCGGCGCGTCCAATCCGCCAGCCCCTCATGCGTACGCCAACTGGCGGTCTTGACTACGACCGCTCGCGCGACCGTCAGGCATTGGCCGCGCATGTCGGTGTTCTCGAATGCTTGCCATGCCTTGGAGAAGTGCGGTTCGGCCATACCATCGTCCGCTGCGAAGGCGACGCCCAGCCAATAATGGACCCACCCGTCCATCTGCTCGGGGGGCAGCCTGTTGCACCATTCGACGAAGCTGGCCCTGCGCCCTTGCGTGAGAACGCCGTTAGCGCACTCCAGAATGAGCTGGCGTGCCAGCGGCCAGGCGCCCGCCTGCAACGCCAGCACGATTGCCGCGTCGGTTTTGTCTGCCTCGTGCAGGACCTTTGCTGCCTGCTCGCGCAGCCTGGAACGGTCCGCTTCCGTCACGCGCCGGTCCAGTAGGCCGGCAAGGTATTCGCGCAACAAGTCATGCAGCTGGAAGGCGGCGCCGCCCGGACCGTCGCGCGTGATCAGCAGCTGGCGATGCTGCAGCCGCACCAGCAGGCGAGCAGCCTGCGGCGAGCCCAGAAACGCATCGGCAAGCTCCGTGCTGATCTCCGGCAGAACGTTGAGCCTGATAAGCAGATCCTGGTCCTCCGGCGCGATGTCGCGCAGGAAATAACGTCCGACAATCTCCCGAAGGCCGGCGCCCCCGGCAAGGCCGGTCTGCGAAAGCGGGTAGTACATTCCGGCGTTGGCCAGCAGGAGAAGGCCCACCGCCCAGCCGCGCGCCTCCGAAATGTCGCCGACCTCGGACGGCGATTGCGAGCGGGCGGTGACGAGGTTGCGAGCCTCCCCAGGCGAAAACTCCAGCAGCGTTTGGTTGAGCACCGGCAACTGTCCCGACAGCACGAGGTCGGCGACGTCGCCCTCAGGCAGCATCCGCGATGTGCAGATGCAGCGGACAGTGTTGGGGCGTTCGCGCAACAGGATCGCCAGCGTCCGGCGAAAGCCTGGCGCATCGGCACGATGCAGATCGTCGAGGACCAGGATCGTGCCCGGATCAAGCCGCGAGAAATAGGTGCGGAAGAACAGCCGCGCGAAATCGTCGGAATTGTCGGCATATTCCGGACCAAAGACCGGCATGCCGGCATGCCTGCCGTCGAGCGACAGCGTCAGATAGTGGAAAAGGCGCGCAACGTCCTGGTCCTCGGTGTCGACCCGATACCACTTGTACGCCGATTCGCCTTGCTTCAGGCCGCCTTGTTCCAGCCCGCCGTGTTCCAGAAAGTCGATCACCGCGGTCGTCTTGCCGTATCCACCAGGCGCCGCCAGCCAGCATGCACCGCTGTCGAGGGCCTGCGAAAGCAGCGCCACTACGCGCGGACGGCTGACAATTCCCACTGGCCGGGGTGCCGAGAGCTTTGCTATCTCGCGCGGCGCGTCCCGGAAGTATTTATCCATTGTGAGGACTCTCGCAGCGCAGTCGCCTCGCCAAAACAGGTAATCGGTTCGCCCGCAACAACAAATCGCCGGCCGGCGTTGTGCTCGCCTGACGTGCCGTTCTCGCCGGCAAGGTCGCGGTTATCCCTTGTGCGACATGATATGCGAAACCCCGACACTTACGTCGGCGGTGTGTCTTGCCATCACTGCGTTCATTCGCATTGCAATCGTCGCATAGCCGTTTCGTTCGTGGTCGGTAACTTCCGAGGGCTTGAAGAGCCAAGGAAGGGGTGCAACCTGCGCGTCGGCGAAATTGGCCGGCAGGTTCGATGGCAAGGCCTTTTTCCCTAAAGGCAGCTCTAGCCCAAGGTCGCTAAATTCCTCCTCGAGACTGGCGTGCAGGTGAGAAAGCACCACATAGATCGCCAGCTTTGATCTAGTCCTTTCTGTGTTGTTTTGATTGTACTCTTGAAGAACCTCATCGAACGATGGCGATACGTCGCTTTCCGCAGCGGTAGCTCGTGTTGCAACAGCACCGGCCAGGGTAGTCGCTGCCATTCCTGTAAGACCTACAAAATCACGCCTTGTCGTGCTGGTCATGGTGAATTCCCCTCGGTTTTGAAGACGGACCAAGTCTGGCAAGGACGAGGCGCAGTGGCAATAGGCCGCATACGCTACTGGTGTAGAGGGTCTTTACGTCGCCGATGTGAATCCACCCGGCAACGATAAGTGCCAAGCCGGCAGAGGCCTGCAATGCGTTCGCGAGCTTCGTCTGAGAGACGCCGCGAATCCAAGGAGGATTTCCTTGGAATTCATCCAGGCAAAGGGTCCGACAAAATCCGCTGGTGGAGCTGAGGAGGATCGAACTCCTGACCTCGTCATTGCGAACGACGCGCTCTCCCAGCTGAGCTACAGCCCCGTCCAGCGGATGGGGCTTTTATCGGCCGCTGCGGTTTCCTGTCAAGGCTGCGCTTGCTGCCGAAATGCCGCTCGGCCGTTCGTGCGCCCTCGCCCATGCGGCAGAAGGCGGCTCTTGCCGCTTTCACCTACAGTGGCTACATGTCGGCAACAATCGGAGACCGGCATGATCGCCCTCATTCAGACCATTGTCATGGCGCTTGACCTTTACTGGTGGATCATCATCGCCTCGGCGATATTTTCCTGGCTCTACGCCTTCAACGTCGTCAACTCCCGCAACCAGTTCGTCGACACCATCAGCAACATGCTCTATCGGCTGACCGAGCCGGCGCTGCGGCCGATCCGCCGCTTCATGCCCGACCTCGGCGGCATCGACATCTCGCCGATCATCCTGCTGCTGATCCTGTTCTTCATCCGGCAGTTCCTGCTCACCACCGTGCTTTCGCTGGTCGTCTGAGCCCAGGGCGTCGATGAGTGCGCCGTTCCGCACGCGCGCCGACGGCATCGACCTGTTTGTCCGGCTGACGCCGAAATCAGCGATGGACAGGCTGGAAGGCATCGAAACATCGGCGGATGGACGAAGCCATCTGAAGGCTCGCGTCCGCGCCGTGCCGGAAAACGGAGCCGCCAATCGAGCGCTGGAAAGGCTGGTAGCCAAGGCGCTTGGCGTGCCGGCATCGGGCGTCTCGATCGCTGCCGGCGGCACAGCTCGGCTGAAGACGCTGCGCGTGCTTGGCGATCCCGCGGCGCTGGCGAAACGCATCGATACGCTGGGCACACCTGCGCCATGATCTCGGCTGGCTCACTTACCCGCAAAAAAAGGCCGGGCTGCAAAGCCCGGCCAGATGTGAAGGTCGAAAACCTTCAGAGGGGAACGCGCCGGACGAATGGGAGGAAACATCCGACGCGCATTGCATATGGGTTGGCGTCGGCGACGTTTCAATGAGGTCGGAGGAAAGCTCAATGACCACTACTCGAGTCCTATTCTTCGATGTTCTGGGAACCGTCGTTGATTGGCGCAGCGGTATCGCAAGGGAGGCCGGCGCCTTCCTCGCGCGAGTTGGTGCAGAGCAGGTCGATCCCGGTGAATTCGCCGATGCGTGGGCGTCGCGCTATGACGCCTCGACCGAGGCGGTGCGGACGGGGCAGCGGCCTTTCGTGTCACTTGACGTAATCAACAGGGAGAATCTGGACGCCACCCTCGTCCAGTTCGGGCTGGCCCCATCCGAGCTGCCGACCGCCGAACTTGAGGAACTCAACCTCGCCTGGCACCGGCTGGAGCCGTGGCCCGATTCGCTGAAAGGCCTTGCGAGGCTAAAGGAACGCTTCATCATCGTGCCCTTATCAGGGGCCAATACCCGGCTGTTGCTGGATATGGCCAAGCGCGCCGGCCTGCCTTGGGACACCGTCCTTGGCTCGGATGTGTTCGGCACCTACAAGCCTGCGCCGCAGGCTTATCTCCGCGCAGTGGAGATCCTGGGGGTGCGACCTGCGGAGGCCGTGTTAATCGCCGCGCACAATGACGACCTGGCCGCGGCACGAAGGTGCGGTATCGGAACCGCCTTTGTTGCTCGGCCAAAAGAGCATGGCCCGGCGCAGACGACCGATCTCTCGCCTCTTGAGAGCTGGGACTTTGTGGCCGACGACCTTGTCCATCTCGCCCAAGTTCTCCCGTAGGCCGAGGGCAGAAAACCTAAGCGATGTCGTCGCGAATGCAGGCGTTCAGATGGCCCTCGGCTGTCGCCCTCAGCGGCGGTACAGCCCCGGCGCAAGCTTCCAGCGCGAACGGGCAACGGGTTCGGAAAACGCAGCCCGACGGCGGGTTTGCCGGGCTTGGAATATCGCCTTTGAGCACCTGCCGGCTTTGCCTGGCCAGCGGATCGAGCGACGGAATGGCTGACAGCAGCGCGCGCGTGTAGGGATGCTGCGGCCGGGCATAAAGCTCGGCCGCCGGCGCAACCTCCATGATGCGCCCGAGATAGAGCACGATGACCGTGTCGCAGATGTACTCGACGACAGCCAGATCGTGCGAAATGAACAGCATGGTCAGGCCGAGCCGGAGCTGCAGGTCGCGCAACAGATTGATGATTTGCGCCTGGATCGAGACGTCGAGTGCCGAGACCGGCTCGTCGGCAACGATGAATTCCGGCTCGAGCGTCAGCGCCCGGGCGATGCCGATGCGCTGGCGCTGGCCGCCCGAAAATTCATGGGCGTAACGGTCATAGGCGTCGACCGGCAACTCGACCGCGGCAAGTGCCTTCTCGGCCTTCGCCCGCCGCTCGGACTTCTTGCCGATGCCTTGAATGTCCAGGCCTTCGGTGAGGATCTGCCCGATTGTCATGCGCGGCGACAGGCTGGCGAAGGGATCCTGGAAAATATACTGCATCTTGCGGCGCTGGCGGCGCAACTGGGCGGCACCCAGCCTGGTGATGTCGGTGCCGTCATAGTTGATTTGGCCGGATGTCGGCTCGATAAGACGCAGCACCGAGCGGCCGATCGTCGTCTTGCCGGAGCCGGATTCGCCGACCAGGCCGACCACCTGGCCACGCCCGATATCGAAAGAAATATCCTCCAACGCCCTTACGACGGGTCCGCGCGAGAACGCTGTCGGCGCAAAATGCTTGGTCAGGTTTTTGACAGCGAGGAAAGGGGCGTCGGCCATCAGAGTTCCTCCCAGCGCAGGCAGCGGCTTTGCTGGGTCGGCGTCGCCGCAAACAATGGAGGGACCGCGGCGCGGCAGGCAGGGATAGCCATCGGGCAACGCGGCGCGAAGGAACAGCCCATGGGCAGCAAGGCGAGCGACGGAACATTTCCGGCAATGGTCGGCAGCGGCGTTCCCGCCGCCTTCAGCGCCGTGGCCTGGCCGAGCCGCGGCACCGAGCGCATCAACCCTGCCGTATAGGGATGGCGCGGACGGGTGAACACCTCGCTCACCGGACCCGATTCGACGATACGCCCGGCATACATCACCGCCACCCGGTCGGCGATTTCGGCGACGACTCCGAGATTGTGGGTGACGAACAGGATGCCCATGCCGCGCTGCGCCTGCAGGTCGGCCAAAAGATCGAGGATCTGGGCCTGGATGGTGACGTCCAATGCGGTTGTCGGCTCGTCGGCGATCAGCAAACCAGGATCGCAGGACAGGGCCATGGCAATGGTGGCACGCTGGCGCATCCCGCCCGAAAGTTCGTGCGGATATTGCCGCGCCCGCCGCTTCGGATCGGGAATGCCGACCTGTTCCAGCAGCCGCACCGCATCTGCTTCTGCCTCGCGGTGCGATTTGCCGAGATGGATGCGGATCGGTTCGGCGATCTGCTCGCCGATCGTGTAGACCG
Source organism: Mesorhizobium sp. M0998 (assembly GCF_040318885.1). NCBI lineage: Bacteria > Pseudomonadati > Pseudomonadota > Alphaproteobacteria > Hyphomicrobiales > Phyllobacteriaceae > Mesorhizobium > Mesorhizobium sp. M0998. Next base: position 169,377 of record NZ_JAMYND010000005.1, on the reverse strand, counting down.
GGTTGAGGCTGGTCATCGGCTCCTGGAACACCATGCCGATCTCATTGCCGCGTATCTTGCGCAGCGATTCGGCATCGAGGCTGGTCAATTCGGTGACCGTGCCGTTCTTGCGCCGCAGCGCGATCGACCCCTCGGCGATATGTCCGACCCTTTTCGGCAACAGGCCGATGATCGACAGGCTGGTGACGGACTTACCGGACCCGGATTCGCCGACGAGCGCCACCGTCTCGCCGGAGCCGATCGTCAGGTCGACATCCGTTACCGCCGCGATGTCGCGCCCCGCGATGCGGAACACCGCGCGCAGGCCGGAAATCGAGAGGATCGGCGCGACACTCAGCGGAGCAGCCCCACGTCGCGAAGGATCATGTCGACCTTCGCGGTTTCTTCCTCGTTCAGGCTGCGTTGCGGCCGCGCCATGGTGTTCGAGGCGATGATGCCGAGGCTCTTCATCGCCGCCTTGAAGGCGCCGACGCCGGCCGAGCCGGCGCTAGTCCTGCCGAGCGAGATCCAGACGATCTCGAACAGTTTCAACAATCGCTCCTGCTCCAGGCGGGCTTCGGCATGCTGGCCCGCCTGCGTCAGCTTCCACAGCCTGACATAACCATGCGGGTCGACATTGGCGAGGCCCGGCACGACGCCATGCGCACCCATCGCCAGCACACTGTCGACCAGGATCTCGGAACCGGTCATGCCGAAAAAACTGGGATCGTCGGCCATGTCCTTGAGCACGTAACGCAGATTGCCGTCATCGCCGCTGGAATCCTTGATACCCGCAATGGCGCCTTCCCTGGCGAGACCGACCATGGTCTTGCGCTCCAGCTTGACGTGGACACAGACCGGGATGTCGTAGGCGATGACCGGAATGTCGATCGCATCCTTGATATAGCGGAAGTGGTCGCCGATCTCCGGCTGGCTGGTGCGGGTATAAAACGGCGCGGTGACGACGATGGCGTCGGCGCCGGCCGATCTGGCGATCCGGGCGTGGTTGATGACGCGGTCGGTCGTCGGGTCGATGACCCCGGCGAAGATCGGAACCCGGCCGTTATTGACCTTGACCGCGTGCTCGAGGACGGCCCTGCGGCCCGCCTCGTCGTGGAAGACCACCTCGCTGGTCGAACCGAGCACGAACAGCCCGTGAACACCGCCGTCGAGCAGGTTCTCGATGGTGCGGGTGAACGACGGAAAGTCGATGCTGAAATCGGCATTGAGCGGGGTGACGACAGGTGGCACGACGCCGGTAAACAGGGGCATTTTGATAAACCTTTGAGGTCAGTTGAGATCGGAGCGGGGGTCGAATGCGTCGCGCAGGCCGTCGCCGATGAAATTGATGGCGAGCACGGTGAGCACCAGTGCGGCGCCCGGGAACATCCATTGCCAGGGGTAATTTTCAAGCACCACGGTGGAGCGGGCGAGATTGAGCATGTTGCCCCAGCTGGCTTCGGGCGGTGCGATGCCGAGGCCGAGGAAGGACAGGCCGGCCTCGAGCAGGATGGCGTTGGCGATCTGCAAGGTGGCGTAGACGACCAGGATATCGATGCAATTGGGCAGGCCATGCCGGAACAGCAGATGCGGCAGCCCCGCGCCCATGCCGCGGGCGGCAACGACGAAATCGCGCTCGCGCAGTTCGAGCAGCCGGGCGCGCACCATGCGCGACAGCACCGGCCAGGAGAGCAGCGAGATCACCAGGATGGTCGGGGCGATGCCGGTGCCGGCGATCGAAGCCAGCACCAGCAGGAAGATCACCGGCGGCAGCGTCATCGCCAGGTCGACCAGGCGCATCACCGTGCCGTCGACAAGACGCCCGCCAAAGCTGGCGACGGCGCCGACCAGGAAGCCGATGACGGTCGATATGGCGACCGAGCAGACGGCGACCAGCAGTGAGATCCGTCCGCCTTGCAGCAGCCGGGCCATGACGTCGCGCCCGACGCCGTCGCTGCCCAGCCAATGAATGGCCGACGGCGCCTTGTTCATTGCTCGGAGGTCGATGGTGTTAGGACCGAACGGCCACCACAAAGGATACGTCGAAACCGCCAGCAGGATCGGGATGACGATCAAAAGCCCGGCACGCGCCGCGCGGTTTTCAAAAAAGCGGTCGAGCGCGCGGCGAAGCGGGCCTTTGGTTTGCGGCACGGCTGTCGGGTCAACTGTAGGATCTGGCGCCGTGATTGCCATCATGCCACCTGAATGCGCGGGTCGACGACGGCATAAACGACGTCGGTCAAGAGGTTGACCAGGATGACGCAAACGCCGATCACCAGGGTAGCGCCCATGATCACCGGGTAATCGCGGGTGCCGACGGCGTTGACCAGAAGCAGTCCCATGCCCGGCCAGTTGAACACGCTTTCCAGGAAGATGGCGCCGCCGATGGCGATGCCGACAGTCGAGCCGATCAAGGTAATGACCGGCAAGAGCGCATTGCGGGTTGCATGCTTGATGATAACCCAGAACTCGCGCACGCCCTTGGCACGCGCCGTCCGCACGTAATCCTGGTTGAGCACTTCCAGCAGCGAGGCGCGCATGTAACGCATGATCAGCGCGGCATGGCCGACGGACAGCAGGCAGGCGGGCAGGACGAGGTGCGCAAGCACATCCGTCGCCGAGAACGGCGCACCCGCGGTCTGCATGCCGCCGGACGGCGCCCAGCGCAGCAGCACCGAGAAGAAATAGAGACCGAGCAGCGCTGTCAGAAAAGCCGGGCTGGAGATACCGATAAACGACAGCACCGACAGCGCGATGTCGGATGGTTCGTTACGGCGCACCGCGCTGAAAATGCCGGCGGAAATGCCGAGCACGATGGCGATCGCCAGGCCCGTACCCATCAGCAGCGCCGTCGGGCCGATGCGTTCCATGACCAGTGGCAGCACGGCAACGCCGCTGCGCTGGATCGAATAGCCGAAGTCACCGCTCAGCGCCGCGCGCAGCCAGGCGAGATATTGCACGGGAAGCGGCCGATCGAGCCCGAGCCGTTCGCGCAGGCCCTCGAGGTCGGAAGCCGACATGGGGACCGATGGGTTGATATAGGCGTCGATCGGATCGCCCGGCGCCAGCCGCAACAGGATGAAGATGAGGACGCTGAGCGCGACCAGCATCAGCAATCCTGTGGCGCTGCGGCGGGCGATGAAGCTCAACATGGGCTTTCCGTGGCGGTGGCAGGCGGCGCCAAAGTGGTCCCGCCTGCTCGCTTGGTTGCGGGTTTCTTACTGGATGTCCCAGCGCTCGGGGTGAGCTGCGTAGGGGCCGCCGCCCGGCGCCGGCGTCCAGACGAAGTCATGCAGCTTGTTGGAGGCTACGCCATAGCGGTTGGCCACCCACAACGTCGCCCAGGGTAGCTCCTTGTTCATGACCTTGCAGACCCCCTGCCAGGATTGATCGAGCTTGGCCGGATCGGTTTGGCCTAGCGCGGCGTCCAATGCGGTGCTCAGATCGTCGAACTCGATGCGCATGGTGTTGAAGCCTGCCGGCGGGATCTGCGACTTGTTGAGGCCGGGATTGAGGCCGGCCGGGTTGGGGCCGTTCTGCAGGCCGGCATAGACCATCGGAAAGGCGTTCCAGTCCGGCGTGCCTTGCTTGTAGACGATGCCGTTGTAGGTCGGCGTATCGACGACCCGCGGCACCACATTGATGCCGACCTCGGCCAGCATCGACTGGACAGCGGCCATCACATTGGCCGCTTGCGGCGAGCCGTAATAGGTCAGCAAGGTGATCGGCTTGTCGCCGTTGATCTTGTCCCAGCCGGCCTCGCTCAGCAGCGCCTTGGCCTTTGCCGGATCGTAGGCATAGGGTTCGAGGCCTGCGGGAACGAGATGCGGCGCGACATAGCCGCAATTGGCTGGCTCGGCGGCACCGCCGTAGAGGCTGTCGATGATGGCGTTGCGATCGATCGCGTACATGATCGCCTGGCGGACACGGATATCCCTAAACAGGTCGACCTTCTGGTTCAGGCCGATATAGTTGACCACGTACGAGGCACCTTCGATCACCTTGAAATTGCTGTCGCTCTTGAACGATGCCGCATCGTCGGGCTCGACATAAGTGAACTGGATTTCGCCGGCACGGAGCGCGGCAACGGCCGCCGCCGGCGACTCGAAATAGCGGTTGATGAGCACGTCTACCTTCGGCTTGCCGCCGCGATAATCGTCATCGGCTGCCAGTTCGACATATTGGTCGGTCACGTAGCGCTTGAACTTGAACGGGCCGGTGCCGACCGGAGTGGTCGACCACCAGGTGCTTGTCGCCAGCGATTCCGGCGGCAGAGCGGCCAGGGCATGCTCCGGCAGGATCATCAGCTGCGAGAGGATGGATAGAAACGAGCCGTTCGGTTTCGATAGCTTCACCACTGCGGTGTGGTCATCCGGGGCATCGACCGAGGCGATGTTGGCGAGGCGGGCCGCAAACAGGCTGCCGGAGGCCTTGTTCTTGGCAAGCTCGAGGGTGAACTTGACGTCCTTCGAGGTGAACGGTTTGCCGTCATGCCAGGTCTCGTTGACCAGGTTGAACGTATAGCTCAGCTGGTCGTCGCTGATCTTGTAGTCCTTGGCGAGGTCGCCTTCGATATCGGCCAGCCCGGCATTGTAGATGACCAGCGGTTCAAAATAGGTGCTGAGCCAGGTGTAGCCGCCGGTCGCCACCAGCGGGTTGAAGTTCTTGGGAAAACCGCCGGGACCGACGTCGAAGCCGCCCGCAATGGTCTTGGCGCTTTGTGCCTGGACACTGGTCAATGGGGCAATGCTGGCGAGCAGCAGCCCGGCGACTGAGAATGCGATGGTCCTGATGCGCATGGTTTCCTCCCTTGGCATAGTCAGGTTGTTCTTCAGCTTGCTCGGTTTTTGGCGATAACCTGCTGGATCCCCCGGTAATGGTCATCGAGCCGCCGACGCGCCTGGTCGACATCCTTGGCGGCGACAGCCTCGACGATCTCGTGATGGTCGCGCCATGTCGCCAGCGGCGTCGGATTGTCGAGATTGGTGAAATTCGAGGCCTTGTTGAACGCCATCCAGAAGATGTCGATCAGCGCGCTCAGCATGCGATTGTTCTGGCAGCGGAACAGCAGCTGATGGAATTGCTGGTCCTCTTCGGCGAAGCTCTCATGGCGCTCGGCACGTTGCCGCATGCGCTCGGTCAACTGGCGCAGCGCTTCGATATCTTCGGCGCTGATCATCTCGATCGTCTTGGCGATGAGGCCGGTTTCCAGCACGCGGCGGATTTCGCGCAGCTCTTCGACATCGCGCAGCGAATCTTGCAAGCCGTAGGCAAGATTATCCAGCAGCGGCTTGAACGAGAACTCCTTGACGAACACGCCGATGCCGCGCCGCGTCTCCAGGATGCCGATCGATTCCAGCGCCTTGATGGCCTCCCGCACGGAGTTGCGGCCGACGCCGAGCCGCTGCGCCAGGAACGTCTCCGGCGGCAAGGGATCGCCGGCCTTGAGCTGGTTGCTTTCGATATAGGCCCGGAGGCTTTCCTGCACGGTGACGTGCAGCAGCGGTGGTCTGCTCAACGGTTCGATCGACTTCAGTTCCGCCATCCCACTGCTTTCATCATCCGCTGAAGCTTGCCCGCCGCTTGTCGTATAGCCACTTGTAGGATATCCTGCAAGCCCATAGCAAACGTGCTGCCTCCGAATGAAGATAATCCTCGCCGGCTCGAGCCACTGGCACGCCGAAATGCACCTCGACGCCGCACGCTTTCACGGTGCGGAGATCGCCGGTATCTGGGACGAGAATCCTGGCCAAGCGCATGCGTTCGCCGCGCACCACGACCTGCCGTTTATCGAAGATTTCAAGGAGATACTCTCCAGCCGGCCGGATGTGATCCTGTTGATGGGGCAGCCTTCGATGGTGCCGGCGCGGGCACGTGCGATCATCGCGGCAAGGATACCGCTGATCCTGGAGAAGCCGGCGGCCAGCCATACGAGGGAACTGATGGCGCTGCGCGACCTCGCCAGGCAGTACCAGGCTTTTGTCGCTGTTCCCCTGCCCAACCGTTTCGGGCCGGCCGTTGCCGGCCTTGAACGGCTGCGCCGGCAAGGTCGCGCCGGCCCCGTGGCGCATTGCCAGTTCCGGCTGATCAACGGCCCGCCGCAACGCTACATCGCCGACGGTGTCGCCTGGGTGCTCGACCCGGCGGTTGGTGGCGGGGGTGCGTTGAGGAATCTCGGCATACACGGCGTCGACGCGGCACTCAGCCTCGCAACCGGCAAGCTCGGCCTGAAAGGCGTTTCGATCGCGAACCGCATCCATCCCGGCCCGGTCGAGGATCACGCACTTCTGGTGCTGGAAGACGAGGCCGGCGCGCTGTTCATCGTCGAGGCCGGTTACACCTTTGCTTCGATGCGCCCCGGCGGTGACTTCGAGTGGCGCATCGTCAGTGCCAATGCCACCCTCATCGATCATGGCGACCATGTTATCTGCGCAACGCTCGACGACGCGGCAATCGTCGACTTGCCGGTCGAACTGCCGGCAACGCGCTATCGTCTGTTCATGCGCGATACGCTTGACCGGCTGGCCAGAAAGGCGCCTCCGCCGGTGTCCATCGAGGATTATGTTGCGGCGATGTCGCTGATCGACGCCGCTTATCAAAAGGCAGGACCATGATTGGAATAGGAATTATCGGCGCCGGCGATTTCGGCGCAGCCCATGCGCGGGCAATCCGTGAGGTTGGCGGTATTCGCCTCGCCGCCGCCTCTCGAGGAAATGCCGACGCACTGCAGCAATTCACCGCTGAACATGGCGGCCGCGGCTACGCGGACTGGCGAAGGCTGCTGGACGACAAGGAGGTCGATGCGGTCCTCATTGCCAGCCCGCACCATCTCCATGCCGAAATGGCCATCGGCGCGGCAAAGGCCGGCAAGCATATCCTGCTCGAAAAACCGATGGCGCCGACGGTGGCTGCCTGCGATGCGATCAACGCCGCCGTGGCCAAGGGTGGCGTCAAGCTGATGGTCGCCCACCTCATGCATTTCGCCCCGCCCTGCATGGCGGCCAGGCAAATTCTGGAGGAAGGCGAGCTCGGCCGGCCGCTCGCCGGATCGAGCTGGATCATCAAGCTGTGGATGGAGCACAATCGCCGCGACTGGCATCTGCGCAAGGCGACCGGCGGCGGCATGCTGTTGACGGCCGGCATCCACGCGGTCGATCGCCTGGTCTGGCTGATGGATGACGATGTCGTGTCGGTGAGCGGCATGCTCGGCGCCAAGTTCCATGACCAGGAAGCAGACGACAGCGCTCTGCTCGGATTGCGCTTCGCCGGCGGCGGCATCGGCCAGGTGCAGAGCGTCGGCTATCGCACCGGCGCCACCACCTATGCCATGGATCTGGTCTGCGAGCGGGGAACGCTGCGCATCGACATGGACCGCGGCACCATGCTTGGCCGCGAGACGGTCTGGACCGAGCTGCCCGGGTCCTTTGAGCCGAACTGGATGCATAACGCGCTGGTGCGCGAATGGAGCGCAATGCGCGATGCCATTGCCGATGACACGCCGGTGCCGGTCGACGGCATCTATGCGCGCAAGATCATCGCCATTATCGAGGCTGGCTTCGCGTCGAACGAAACCCGCCGCGAACACGAGATCGCCGGTGGACGCTGACCTCGACGACCATCTGGCCCGCTTGCCCGCACACGCACCGCGCGGCATCTGGGGCGCGGTGATGCTGGCCATCGACGATCGCGGAGCGATCGACTGGCAGGCGACGGAAGAGACGATCGCCCGGCTCTGCGCCTCAGGCGTCGACGGCGTCTATTCCAATGGCACGGCCTGCGAATTCCATTGCCAGACCGAGCCCGAATTCGACCGGCTTTGTGAGTTGGTCGCAACCATAGCCGGCCGCGCGCGCCTTCCTTTCCAGATCGGCATCAGCCAGTCCAATCCGCGCGTCGCGCTGGAGCGACTGACGCGGGTCGCCGGACTTCGCCCGACGGCGGCTCAATTCACCTTGCCCGACTGGTGGCCGCCCAGTGACGACGAGATCATGCGTTTTGCCGGCGGCCTCTGCGAGGCCGCGCCCGAAACGCCGCTGGTGCTCTACAACCCGCCGCACGCCAAGCGCCGCCTGACGCTCGACGGCATCGCCAGTCTGCGTGCGGCCGTGCCATCGCTGGTCGGCGCCAAGCTGCCGGGCGGCGACGCCGGCTGGTATGCCGACACGCGCCGCAGACTGGACGGATTTTCCGTCTTCGTCCCCGGCCACACGCTGGCAACAGGCTATGCCGGGGGAGCCCATGGCAGCTACTCCAACGTTGCCTGCCTCAACCCGAAGGGCGCGGTGCAGTGGTGGCAGATGATCCGCACCGACATGGCCACAGCTGCCGAACTCGAGGCCCGCATACAGGCCTTCCTGGCCGTACATGTCCTACCGTTTCGCACCCGTTACAATGTCGGTGATGCAGCACTCGATAAGGCGATGGCGGCGGCTGGCGGCTGGGCGCCGCTCGGGCCGCGATTGCTCTGGCCCTACAGCTCCGTTCCCGATCAGGAAATACCGACGCTGGCCAGGGCGGCTCACGCGGCTTTCCAGGAATGGTGGTAGACCCGTCACCAAGGCGCGGGACGACGGTTCAGCAGCCGGCTCGCGCGCCCTGTGTCGCGCGTGACACAAACGCCCCCGGCTGAGGGACATCGGCCTCGCGCCGTGCCAGTGAATTGCGCAAGAGCGCGATCGCCTCGCGGCCGGCGGTCGCAATCTCGCGTGGCCTGTCGACGCCGACGATCATGAACTCCTTGATCCCCAAAGCGGCGTAGGAAAGCAGCGACAGCGCGACCTGCGCCGGCGGCCCGGCAAGTTCGAGCGCCTTCTGGCAGGAAGCGGCCGATTTGTCTTCCGAACGGATTCGGACGGGAAGCGCGAAACGCAGCTTGCCGGCCCGGCCGTGTTCGGCAGCAGCGCCGCGTACGCGCTCCATTGACTGGTGAATTTCTGCAAGCGAGCCAGGCGCCAGCTCGAACACGTCCGCATGCCTGCCCGCGACCCTGAGCGCAGTGCCCGACTGCCCGCCCATGCGGATGGTCACATCGGCACCATGCGGCCCCTTGCGCGGCACATAGCCGCCTTTGATGCTGTAAAAGGTGCCTTCATGGTCGAACGGCCTGTCGTTCGACCACAACCGCTTCAGCAGCACCAGATATTCATCAATGCGTTGCCAGACCACTGTGTGGCCGGCCGGACGTGCCTCGGCATCGTCGTCGCTCAGCGGCTCGCTGAGCATCCTGAGCGACAGCCGGCCACCGCTTCTCGCGTCGAGGGCAGCGAGTTGTCGCGCCGCCACGGTTGGTTCGATCACGCCTGCCCAATGCGTGAGCACGACCTCCAGGGACGAGGTCCGGTCCAGCGTCTGGGCGGCAAGGTCCATATTGGTCAGCAGCCCGGCCTGGTCGTCGATGACGATCCTCTGGAATCCAGCATCCTCGATCAGTGACAGCTTCGTCGCGGTCTCGACAAAGTCATAGAAAAAGCTGGCGTCGGCAGCGTGGATCTTACCGGGAACATGCGTGAACTCGATCGGCATTGCCATCTCCTCCATCACGTTGGAATCAGGGCGCGCAAATGCACACCGGCATTCGGTTCATCAACTCCGGAATTTCTGCAAACGGCAGGCCGCTATCCCGAGGAAGCCTCGATGATCAGAGCCTTGACAATCAGGGGATCAGCCCCAGTACCACTGCCCCGGTGAATACAAACGCAAGGGCAAAGACGAGATAGGCGAAAGCACCGGCATAGGCCGGCCGCCACACCTGGTCGGAACCCAGCCTTTGGCCTTTGCGGGCAGTCTGAGCGTTCTGGCTATAGGACATATCGACCTCCGTCTCGGCGCTTAATCTATAAAATCAGTAGACTTTGTCGAGTGCTATTTTCGCGCGATCCTTAGAACAATTTTCTCCAAACGGCGGACAAGTTAGTGCTTTTACTGCTTAGCGCTGCCTTTTGCGGCATGCCGGGGTGACGGCAGGAAACGTCAGGTCCATGTGTCTGTGGCTCCTTGGCCATCCAATGGATGAGGGATAGCATCGCTTCAGCGGAAAGCCGCGACGTCACGGCAAGGCAGCAGGGAGCAAACCATGGGGACAAGACTGGCCGGCAAGGTCGCCATCATTTCGGGTGGCGCGACAGGAATGGGCGGTGCGGCCTCGGAGCTTTTCGCGGCCGAGGGCGCCAAGGTGGCGATCGTCGACCGCAACGGCGAAGCGGCGGCGGCCACCGCAGCGGCAATCAGGCAACGCGGCCATGTCGCCGAACACTGGGTCGCCGACGTATCGGATGAGGCGCAGGTCGAAGCGGCGGTGAAGGGCGCGACGGAAAAATTCGGCCCGGTCACGGTTCTGTTCAACCACGCCGGCACCCTCGTCATCAAACCCTTCCTGGAGACCACGCTGCAGGAATGGGACTGGCTGCATGCCGTCAATGTGCGTTCGATGTTCCTGATGACGCGTGCTGTGTTGCCCGGCATGATCGCCGCCGGCGGCGGGTCCATCGTCTGCACCTCGTCGATCTCGGCGGTGGCGGCGACGCCGATGGAGGTGCTTTACGACACCACCAAGGGCGCCTGCCATATGTTCGCGCGTGCCATCGCCGTCGAGTTCCGCGACCGCAACATCCGCTGCAATGCGGTCTGTCCAGGCTTCATCAGGACACCGCATGGCCTGCGCGAGGTCGCCGATCTCGACAAACTCGGCGTCGATGTCTCCGACGCGGCAATGGCGGCGCAGCAAGGGCGGATCGGCGAGCCGGAAGAGGTCGCGAAGGCAGCCCTGTTCCTGGCCAGCGACGAGGCCAGCTTCGTCAACGGCGCCCATCTGTTCGTCGATAACGGCTTCACCGCGATATGAAAGGCGAAGCGCCGCTACCGCTCTTCGCGCCGGAACGGCTTGAGCAGCGCCGACGGGGCCACCGCATTGCGCGACATCACCGCCATAGCGACGATGGTGAAGATGAACGGCAGCATCAGGAAGGCCTCGTAGGGGATATGGCCAAGCCCGCTCGCCTGCATACGCAACTGCAAGGCGTCAACGAAGGCAAACAGCAGTGCCGCGCCTGCCGATCGCCACGGATCCCAGCGGCCGAAAACGACGAGCGCGATTGCCACCCAGCCACGCCCCGAAACCACGCCGAAGGTGAAGGCGTTGAATTGCGCCATCGACAGGAAGGCACCGGCCAGTCCCATCAAGGCACCGCCGAGGATCACCGCCTGGAAGCGTGTTGCAATGACGCTGACGCCGGCAGAATCGGCGGCACGCGGGTTTTCGCCGACCATGCGCACCGCTAGGCCCCAAGGCGTGCGGTAGAGCACGAAGGCGGCCAGCGGTATGGCCAGCATCGCCATGTAGACCAGCGAAAACTGGTTGAACACCGCCGGCCCAAGCACCGGTATGTCGGACAGGATCGGGATCGGCAGCGTCTCGAACCCCTTGATGTTCGGTGGCACCGATTGCTGTCCGAAGATCAGCCGGTAGAGGAAATAGGCAAGGCCCGACGAGAACAGCGTCACGCCGATGCCGCAGACATGCTGGCTGAGGCCGAGCGCTACAGTGAACAGCGCGTGCACGGCGCCCATCAGCGCCCCGGTCAGCACCGCCGCGAGCACGCCAAGCCAAAGGCTGCCGCTGAGGCTCGCCGCGGTGAAGCCGGTCATCGCCGACAAAAGCATGATGCCTTCGATGCCGAGATTGAGCACCCCGGCGCGCTCGGAGAACATTTCGCCCAGCGTTGCGAAGGCCAGGGGCGTGGCGATGCGGATGATGGCGGCCAGGAAGCCGACCTGGAATATCTGCTCCAGCACCACGCTCATTTGGCTATTCCCACGCGACGGAGGCGATAGGCGGTGAACAGCAGCGCCACCAGCATGGCAAGCAATGCGGTTCCCTGAATAACATCGCTGAGGAAGGCCGGAACGCCGGTGGCCCTCGACATCGCCTCGGCGCCGGTCATGACGGCGGCAAGGAAGATCGCCGCCGGCACCACGCCGAGCGGATTGAGCCTCGCCAGCATGGCGACGACGATGCCGGAATAGCCATAGCCCGGCGAGATGTCGCTCATCACCTGGAAATGCACGCCGCCGACCTCGCCGACGCCGGCAAGGCCGGCCAATGCGCCAGACAGCAGCGCCGTCGAAATCAGCACCCGCTCGACATTGATGCCGCCATAGCGCGCCGCTTCCGGGTTTTCGCCGGTGACCCTGATGCGGAAGCCGAGCGTGGTGCGCGCGACCACGAACCAGATGACCGGTGCCGCGACCAGCGCCGCGACGACGCCGAGATGCAGCCGTGTGCCTTCGAGCAGCACCGGAAAATTGGCCGTATCCTCGATCGGCGGCGAGATCGGGTAGCCGCTGAAACTGTCCTTCCATGGCCCCTCGATCAGCGCCATCAGTGCATAGAAAATGACCGAGTTGAGCAGCAGTGAGCTGACCACGTCATCGACCCTGAATTTTACCCTCAGCGTGGCGGGGATCAGGGCGACGGCCGCGCCGGCGGCAGCGCCCGCCAGCGCCATCAGCAGCATGGCGAGCGGCCCCGGCATCGGGATTGCACCGACGGCACAGCTCGCCGCCGCACCAGCCAGCAATTGCCCTTCGGCGCCGATGTTCCAGAATTTGGCGCGGAAGGCGACTGCCACGGCCAGCCCGGTGAAGATCATCGGCGCGGCACGCACCAGCGTTTCGGTGATGGCGTAGCTGTCGCCCAAAGACGCCGAAAACATAACGCCATAAGCCTCGACGACGCCGGCGCCGGCCAGTGCGATGAGGCCGCTGCACAGGATCAGCGTCGCGCCGATAGCGAGCAGCGGCAGCGCCAGATTGAACCAGGCGGGCGTTGAGGTGCGGGCCTCGAGACGGAACATCAGGCATGGCCCTCCGCTCCGGTCATCATCAACCCGAGTCTGGCGATGCTGGCGTCGGCGCTGTTCAGCGTGCCGACGATGCGGCCTTCATACATCACCGCGATACGATCCGAGAGCATCAGCAACTCTTCCAGATCCTCGCCGATGACGATGATGCCGCAGCCCTTGGCGCGCATGTCGAGGAATTTTTCGTGGATGAAGCGCGCGGCGCCGATGTCGAGGCCGCGAGTCGGCTGCGAAACGATCAGCACCTTCGGATCGAAGGCGAGTTCGCGCGCCAAAAGCGCCTTCTGCAGATTGCCGCCGGAAAGCGCCCCGGCGCGCGTCATCGGCCCGGGGCAACGTATATCGTAGGCTTTGATCTGTGCCTCGGCGAAGGCGCGGATCCCATCCGGCTTGAGCAGGCCGTTGCGGCTGAACGCCGCCGTGCCGATGCGCGGCAGCACCATCGAATCGGCGAGCGGCAGATTGGTGACCAGCCCTGTCGTCATACGGTCTTCCGGGATGCGGCCGAGGCCGAGCGCCTGCACTGTGCTCGGCGAGAACCGCGAAACCGTTTTGCCGGCTATGGTCATCTTCCCGGCATCGGGCGCACGCACGCCGGAGATGACCTCGGCAAGCGCGCGCTGGCCATTGCCGGAGACGCCGGCGATGCCGAGGATCTCGCCGCCACGAACCGACAGCGAAACATCGCGCAGCGCCATGCCGGAATGATGCGATGTCGAGATACCGTCGAGGGTCAGCACGGCCGCACCCGGCATCGACGGTCCTCTGGCCGGAGGCACGATCTCGTGGCCGCACATCAGCCGCGCCATCTCCGAGGACGTGGTGCTGGCCGGCGCATCGACGCGGCCGGCAACGCGCCCATGCCGGAGCACGACGCAGCGATGCGTCAGCGCTCGCACCTCGTTGAGCTTATGCGAGATGAAAATGATGCCGAGCCCTTGTGCCGCCATCGAGCGCAGCGCCGAAAACAGCCCGTCGACCTCGGTTGGTGCCAACACCGCCGTCGGCTCGTCGAGGATCAGCAGCCTTGCGCCGCGAAACAGCGCCTTGACGATTTCGAGCCGCTGTTGCTCGCCGACCGACAGCGCCGAGACGGGGAGGTCCGGGTCGAGCGTCAGCCCGTGCTGGCGGCCGATCTCGGCGAGCCGCGCCAGCCCGCCGGCGCGGTCGATCCGGCCCGATCTGCCGGGAATGCCGATCAAGAGGTTCTCCAGCACCGAAAGCCGTGGTGCGAGATGAAAATGCTGGTGCACCATGCCGATGCCGACGGCCAGCGCATCGGCCGAACTGTTGATCGCCACCGACCGGCCCTGCACCAGGATCTCGCCGGCATCGGGCGCATAGGCGCCGAACAGCACGTTCATCAGCGTCGTCTTGCCGGCGCCGTTTTCGCCGAGCAGCCCGAGGATTTCACCCGGCGCGACGCTGAGATCGACGGCCTCGTTCGCCTTGACGGCGCCAAAGCTCTTGGAGATGCCGCGCATTTCAATAAGAGGGGCAGGCGTTGACAAGGGTGCTCCCGATCGGAATTGGCTTTACGGTTCAGCTTTGATCGACGGGAATGCGCTGCACCCCCCTCTTGCCTGCCGGCCATCTCCCCCTCAAGGGGGAGATCGGATGTCACTTCGGCTTTCGCAAATCGTCAGCGCTGAAGAAGAGGTGCTGTCGGCGAAGCTGCTAATCTCCCCCCTTGAGGGGGAGATGGCCGGCAGGCCAGAGGGGGGTGCGACAAGCGCCAGACCCCCAAAAGACAGCGCTCAGTCCGAGACCGGCGTATTCTCATCGACGTCGACGCGGAAATTGCCGTCGAGGATCTCCGCCTTCTTCTTCTCGACCAGTTCCTTGACCTCGGCCGGCAGCGTCTTGTCGAACTTGTGGTAGGGCGCGAGGTACGAGCCGCCCTTGGCCATGCGCGAGAAATCGCCGTAATCCTGCGCGGTGAAGACGCCGGCCTTGACCAGCTTGATCGCCTGCTCGACGGTCGGATACATGTCCCAGACCGGCCCGGTGATCACGGTGTCGGGGCCGAGGCTCGACTGGTCCGACATGTTGGAGATGGCGAGGATCTTCTTCTCCGCCGCCGCTTCGATGACGCCGAAGCGCTCGGCATAGATGACGTCGACGCCGGCGTCGATCTGGGCGACGGCCGCTTCCTTTGCTTTTGGCGGATCGAAGAACGAGCCGATGAAGGCGACCTTCTTCTTGATGTCGGGATTGACCTCCCTGGCGCCGGCAAAGAAGGCGTTGACCAGCCGGTTCACTTCCGGAATGCCCATCGCCGCGACGGCGCCGACCGTGCCCGATTTCGACATTTTTCCGGCGATCATCCCGGACAGATAGGCCGGCTCGTGAATCCAGTTGTCGAAGACGCCGAAATTCGGCTCGGCCGGCCCGGCGCCGGAGCCGAACAGGAAGGCGGTCTTCGGGAACTGCTTGGCGGTCCTGCGCGATTCGCGCTCGGCGGCGAAGGCATCGCCCAGCACCAGCTCATAGCCGCCCTGCGCATATTCGCGCATGACGCGGCTGAAATCGGCCGTCTGCACCTTCTCCGACCATTTGTATTCGATGCCGAGTTCCTTCTCGGCCTTCTGCAGGGCAACATGGATCTGGTTGTCCCACGGCTCCTCGATCGGCGTGGCGAAGATCGCCGCCACTTTCAGCTTCTTGGTCTTGGCAAAGGCGCTGCCCGGCAGCATCGCCGCCGCCAGGCCGAGCGCGCCCAGCTCCAGCACGTTGCGGCGCGAAAGCTCTTCGCGTTTCGATTGGATTCTGCTCTTCCCGTTGTCCATTGCATGCCCCTCTGATTGGCGCCGTGTCGAGCCGGCTCTCTTCTCTGGAATATCGGCGAAGGAACTATGGAACGGTGCCCGGCTTTTGTCCACATGGTCAAATTTGAGTGGGCGGAACGCGCCATTAAATGGCCCGGCAAATCGACGCTTGCTCACAATCGCTCCAGCGCCACGGCGATGCCCTGGCCAACGCCGATGCACATGGTGGCAAGTGCATAGCGGGCGCTGCGTTCGCGCAGCTCCAGCGCCGCCGTGCCGGTGATGCGCGCGCCGGACATGCCGAGCGGATGACCGAGCGCGATGGCACCGCCATTCGGGTTGACGTGCTCCGCATCCTCGGCAATGCCGAGCTGGCGCAGCACGGCGATGCCTTGCGAGGCGAAGGCCTCGTTGAGCTCGACGACATCGAACTGTTGTGGCTTCAGGCCGAGCCGGGCACACAGCTTCTGCGTGGCCGGCACCGGACCGATGCCCATGATGCGCGGAGCGACGCCGGCGGTGGCACCGCCGAGGATACGGGCGATCGGCGTCAACCCGTATCTTTTCGCGGCTGCTTCCGAGGCGACGATCAGCGCCGCGGCGCCGTCATTGACGCCCGAGGCATTGCCGGCCGTAACCGTGCCGCCTTGCCGGAACGGCGTCGGCAACTTGGCCAACGCTTCGATCGACGTGCCCCCGCGGGGATGCTCATCTCTGTCGACAACGACCGGATCGCCCTTGCGCTGCGCGATCGTCACCGGCGTGATTTCCTTTGCCAGCCGGCCATTGGCTTGTGCGGCTACAGCCTTGTCCTGGCTGCGCACGGCAAATGCGTCCTGGTCGGCGCGGGAGACAGCGAACTCTTCCGCCACGTTCTCGCCGGTCTCCGGCATCGAATCGACGCCGTATTGCTTCTTCATCAGCGGATTGATGAAGCGCCAGCCGATCGTGGTGTCGTAAATCTCGGCATTGCGCGAAAAGGCGGTCTCTGCCTTCGGCAGCACGAACGGAGCGCGGCTCATCGATTCGACGCCGCCTGATATCATCAGCTCCGCCTCGCCGGCCTTGATGGCGCGGGCAGCAATCATCACCGCATCCATGCCCGAACCGCAGAGACGGTTGACGGTCGAGCCCGAAACCTCCTTCGGCAGGCCGGCCAGCAGCAGCGCCATGCGCGCCACATTGCGGTTGTCCTCGCCGGCCTGGTTGGCGCAGCCATAGACGATGTCGTCGATGGCAGCCCAGTCGATGTTTGGATTGCGCTCGACCAGCGCCTTCAGAGGTATAGCGCCGAGATCGTCGGCACGGACCGCCGACAACGAACCGCCGAAGCGTCCGATCGGCGTGCGGATGTAGTCGCAGATATAGGCCTCGGCCATTATACAGCCTTCCCGGTTGCGCTGATGATTTCTGCTCCCGACCCAGCCATGTTGGCCGCATTCTCCTTGAGACGAAAGCACATCTCGCCGCCGGCCGTTAGGCCAAAGAGAATTTCAGCTGCCGCCCGCCGGGAGCGGCGGATCAGCCGATGCTTTCTCCACCGTCGATCACCAGCGCCTGGCCGGTCATGAAGGACGAGCGGTCGGAGACGAGGAACAGGATCGCTTCGGCGATTTCCTCCGCGCTGGCCCAGCGCTGCATGGGAATTTTGGTGCGGACATAGTTCTCGATCGCCGCCCGCCCGCCCATCTGCGCGATGAACGGCTCGTTGAAGGGCGTATCGACCCAGCCGGGGCACAGCGCGTTGATGCGGACATTGTGTTTGGCATAGTCGAGCGACATCTGCCGGGTCATCGCCACCACTGCATGTTTTGACGTTGCGTAGGCGATCATTTCGCGGTCGTAGAACACACCCGAATTTGAGGCGGTATTCAGGATCACCCCGCCGCCTTGCGCGATCATCGACGGCATGACCAGCCTGGCCGCCAGGAACTGCGCCCGCACATTGATCCGCCAGGAGGCATCCATGCCGTCGGCGCCGACTTCGGTCAGCGTGCCGCCGACCTGGATCCCGGCATGATTGTGCAGGATGTCGATCCGCCGATGCCGGCCCAGCGTTCTCGCAATGAGCTGCTCGACCGCCGCATCCTCGCCGACGTCGGTGGCGACGGCCTCGGCCCGACCGCCCGCCGCACGAATGTCGGAGGCGGTTGCTTCCCCCGCCGCCTGGTCCCTGTCGGCGATCACCACGAGCGCACCTTCCCTGGCCATCATCATGGCGCCGGCACGCCCGATCCCCGACCCGGCACCCGTCACCACGGCGATGCGATCTCTCAGAATCATGTTTTTTATCTTTCAGTGTGATGGTTTTCGTTGCCGCAGTTGCCATTGGGCAAGCACCACGAGCAGAACGGAGGCGACGAGCACGATCGTCGCGATGGCATTGATCTCCGGCGTGACCCCGCGCCGGATCGAGGCGAAGACATAGATCGGCAACGTCGTCTGTGCGCCGGCGACGAAGAACGCGACGATGAAATCGTCGAAGGAGAATGTGAAGGCGAGCAGGAAGCCGGCGATCACCGCCGGCATGATCTGCGGCAACACGATGCTGCGGAACGTCGTCAGCGGGGTGGCGTAAAGATCGCTCGAGGCCTCGACCAGATTGCGGTCGAGGCTGCCGAGGCGCGTGCCGACAATCATCGCCACCAGCGCCATCGAAAACAGCCCGTGCGCGGCGATGATCGAGCCATAGCCGAGCGCCAGGCGCGGTGGCTGGTCGTTCGGCCACAGCGAAGCGACAAACGGGTTGACCACCCCGAATAGCTGGACCAGCGCGACCAGCGTCGAGATGCCGATGACGACACCAGGAACGACGATCGCAGCACCCAAAAGCGCATCGAACACGGCTCGCGTCCGCGCCCCGACACGCGCCAGGCCAACCGCGGCGGCCGTGCCGCACAGCGCCGCCAGCAAGGCGCTGGTCGTGGCGATGAACAGGCTGTTCTTCAGCGCTTCGACCAGGAACGGGTTTGCTAGTGCCTTGCCGTACCATTGCACCGAGAAGCCAATGAACTCGCTGGCGTGGTGGCCGGCGTTGAACGAAAACAGCACTACCAGCGCGATCGGCAGGTAGAGAAAGGCAAAGACCGCAACGACGAAGGCACGCATCAGATCAGGTCCACCCGGCGGGCACCCGAAAGCCGGATCGAAATGCGGTTCGCGGCAAGCAGCACGACCACTGAAACCGCCACAAGTGTGATGGCGATTGCCGATCCGAATGGCCAATTGCGCGATTGCAGGAACAGATCGACCAGCGCGTTGCCGATGAAGAAGACCTTGCCGCCGCCGAGTAGCGTCGGGATCAGATATTCGCCGAGCAGCAGGATCATGACCAGCGAGAAGCCGGTCATCACACCTGGCAGCGACAGCCGCAGCGTCACGCCGAGGAATGTCGAGATCGGCGTCGCGCCGAGATCGGCGGAGGCCTCCAGCAGCCGGCGGTCGAGCCGCTCGAGGCTGACATAGATCGGCAGGATCATCAGCGGCAGATAACCATAGACGATGCCGAGCAGAACCGCTCCCGGCGTGTTGATCAGCCGCACGTCCTCCATCCCGACATAGGCCAGGAGAGCTGGGATGCCGCGCCCGCCAAGCACATACATCCAGGCATAGGTTCGCATCAGCAGGCTGGTCCAGAACGGGATGACGACAAGCGCCAGCAGGATCAGCCGCCACCGTTCCGGCGCGCGCAAAGCGAGGTAATAGGCGACCGGATAGGCAACGAGAAGACAGGCCAGTGCGCCCGCCGGCGCCAGCACCATGGTGTTCCAGAAGGCGGTCGCCCGCGCCGGAAGATTGGCAAACTGCGCCAAGGTGAAAGCGGCCTGATAGCCGCCTTCCGGCGCGCGCCCGCCGACGCTGAAAACGGCAATCGCCACGAACGGCAAAACTAAAAACACCACCAGCCACGCAGTTGCTGGACCGAGCAGCAGGGCGGTCAGGAGATTGTGACGAAGGACATTGCTGCGCATTGAAAAAACCGCCCCGGTGCCGGCGGACATCTGTCCGCCGGGGAGTTGCCTGCATCGAGCCTGTAGCCTGCCAGGTTCAAGCCGACTTGAAGCGTGCCATCAATTCGGCCCGGCCCGGATCGGTTAGCGTTGCGGCCGCACCGAATTCGAGCGGCTTCAGCAGATCCGCCGCCGGATAGAGGATCGGATTGTCCAGCACCTCCTTGGGCAGCAGCGCATTGACCCGCGCATCGGTGGAAGGCGCGCCGTTGGCCAGGTGCTCCTTGACCGCGACTTTCGGGTTCATCAAATAGTTGAGCAAGGCATAGCCGGCAGGCTTGTTCGGCGCATCCTTGGGTATTGCGTAGAAGTCGGTCCAGATCTCGCCGCCTTCCTTGCCAAGCACGTAGGCGATTTCGGGGATGTCGCGGTGGAGCTGCGCCCCGTCATTGGTCCAGCACATCGTCATCCAGGCGTCGCCGGCACGCATCGACGGCTGGTAGTCGCTGGAGACCGCGAACAGATGCGGCTTGACCTTCAGCAGCAATTCCTCCGCCTTGGCGAGTTCGTCCGGCTTCAGCGAGTTGAACGAGAAGCCGAAATATTTCAGCGCGTTGCCGATCGTGGTCAGCTGGTAATCATGAACCATGGTCCGGCCGTCGCCCTCCGCCATGGCCGTGTCCCAGAATTCCTTCCAGCTTGTCATCGGCTTGGTCAGTTTCTTGGTGTTGACGGCAAAGCCGGTGGTGCCCCAATTCTTCGGCACCGCGTAGGTCACGCCATCGATCGTGCCTTCCCCAGTGAAGCGCGGGTCTTCTTGCGAGCCGTCATAATTGGCAAGCTTGGCCATATCCAGCGCCTCGATGATGCCAAGCTTCTTGTAAGTCGAGATCGTGTAGTTGGTCGGAACGAAAAGGCTCCAGCCCGAGGCGCCGGCCTGCAGCTTGGCCAGCATCTCCTCGTTTGACCCGAACACGTTCACCTCGACGGCAACGCCGGTTTCGGCCTTGAAATTCTCGAACGTCGCCGGGTCGTGATAATTGGGCCAGGTGGCAATCGACATGCGGTCGCCAAGCCCCTCCTGGGCGAAGGCTGGCGACGGCATGATGCCGAGTTCGCGGGCCATTACTGCCGTTGCGATGCCTAGGCCGGTGAGGCCAAGGAACTCGCGGCGGCCGATGGAACCGCGCTTGAGGCGCATCAACTGGTCGACGAATTTTTCAGGGCTTATCGGCAGTCCGTCACGATACGATTTCGACATTTTTGTTTTCCCTCTGGTTGGTCCCGTTATTCTCCGGAAACGCCAGCGGCGTTCCGGCTGTAAAGCCGACGGCGACGGGTTCACCCGGCTTGAAGAGATTTCCACCGCCAACCAGATGATCGGCCTTGGCGAGCAGTGTCCCGATGCCTTGGACCTCGATTGCATATTCCGCGGTGGAACCGAGAAAGATCCGGTTGCGGACAAGCCCGTTCAGCCGGCCGCTTCCGGGCGCGCCGAGACTTAAGGATTCAGGACGCAGGCTGACCGAGACGGCTTCGCCCTGGGCTAGCGAAGTGCGCTTGCGCGCGGCGATGACGGTGCCGTCGGCAAGCGCTATCTCGACGAGCTTGCCCGAGAGCCCGACGACCTTGCCGCTCAAGAGATTGGTCTTGCCGACGAAATCGGCGACGAAGAGGTCGGCGGGTTCGTCGTAGATTTCGCTCGGCTGCCCAAGCTGGACGATGCGCCCGCCATTCATGACGCAGACGAAATCGCTCATCGACAGTGCCTCTTCCTGATCGTGGGTGACCAGGACGAAGGTGATGCCGATCTCGCGCTGCAGGTTCTGCAGCTCTATCTGCATGTCGGTGCGCAGCTTCTTGTCGAGCGCCGCCAGGGGCTCGTCGAGCAGCAGCACCGCCGGCTTGTTGACCAGCGCCCGCGCCAGGGCGACACGCTGCTGCTGGCCGCCGGAAAGCTCATGGATCTTGCGGCGTCCATAGCCCGCAAGCCGAACCATGGCGAGCGCCTCGCCTGCCTTCAGGCTGATCTCCCGCGACGACAGGCGCGGCCGCGCCTGGCGTAGGCCATAGGCGACGTTGTCCGCCACATCCAGATGCGGAAACAACGCATATTGCTGGAACACCATGTTGACCGGCCGCCGATAGGGCGGCGTGCCGGCCATGTCGCGGCCACGGATGAATACCACACCTTCGCTTGGCTGTTCGAAACCGCCGATCATGCGCAAACAGGTTGTCTTGCCGCAGCCGGACGGCCCGAGCAACGCGACAAAGGCAGACGGCGGGATGGCAAGATCGATGCCGCTGACCGCGATCACGCTGCCGTAGCGTTTGGTGACCCCGCGAAACTCGATGTCGGGCACTGCGGTCAAAGCTGCGGGCTCCAGCGGCTAGTTGGTCTCGAAACGCTATCAGAGCCAATGGCGGCTAGTATATACCTCCCAGGTGGTATATTTCGTCTATTTTCTCGTATGGAGGGGTATGAATTGGGCGTTTCACGCAGCGATGAATACAGCCGGCTCGCTGCGCTCATCGCAGCGACGCGGGAGACGAGCGGCGAGCTTTTCGGCAAGGCGATGGTCGCCTGGCTCCGCCAGCATGTCAGCTTCGATCATTGCGTGATCTTCGGCTATCGCGGCGCCTCACGCCCGCCGCTGCTGTTCGAGACATTCTCGCCGGCCGAAAGCCACGTCTTCGTTGCGCTCTATCAGGAAGGGCCTTATCTGCTCGATCCGTTCCACCATGCGGCAGTCGAGCGCAAGGAAGGCTTTTGGCGCATGCGCGAATTGGCGCCGGATCGCTTCTATGCCAGCGAATATTACCGCTCCTATTACAGCCAGACCAGGCTTGCGGAGGAGGTCGGCTTTTTCGTGCCGCTGCCGGGAAAGGACGCGCTGGTGGTCTCGCTAATGCGATTGCGCGCTTCGGGGCCGTTCGGAACCGCCGATGCCAGGTTGCTGCGCGACATGGCGCCTGCGGTGATCAGCCTCGTCAGGCTACGCTGGCCTACCCTTCCGGCTGACGGACCGGTTGGGACGAAGCAAGACGAGGCGATTACTCCGGTCAGTGAGTTCGAACGTGCTCACATCTGGAAGAGCCTTTCGCTCACGCCGCGCGAACAGCATGTCGTCGATCTGGTGCTTCAGGGCCATTCCACGGAATCGATTGCCAGGGCGATGCGCATCGTGCCGGGAACCGTAAAAGTTCATCGCCGCAACATTTACCGCAAGCTCAAGATAAAGTCGCAGGCGGGTCTGTTCGCGCGTTTTGTCGAGATCATGGACGCACGGATTCGGTAGTCCCAAGTTCAGCCGGCAGCGCCGTCCCAGGAACCGGTTTCGGCCATTTGCCTGAGCCGGGGTGCCACTCGAAAGACATCCTTGCCGGTCTGCTGGTGCCAGTGATCCAGCCGCTGGATGATCTTGTCCACGCCTTCGAGGCTCGCCCAGAACATCGGCCCGCCCTTGCCGACCGGGAAGCCGTAGCCGTTGACCCAGACGACGTCGATATCGGAGGCGCGGGCGGCAATCTTTTCCTTGAGGATTTTGGCGCCCTCGTTGATCATCGGATAGAGCGTCCGCTCGATGATCTCCTCGGCGCCGATCGCGCGCGGTGCAATACCGCGCTCGGCAGCCTTGTTGCGGATCAGCGCCTCGACATCGGGATCGGGCAGCGGCGTGCGCGAACCGCCTTCGTAGCGATAGAAGCCGCTGCCGGTCTTCTGGCCGAAATGTCCCTGTTCGCACAACGCATCGGCGATCACGGCCGTCTGGCCACTCGCCTTGCGGTTGCGCCAGCCTATGTCGAGGCCGGCGAGATCGCTCATCTCGAACGGCCCCATCGGCCAGCCGAAATCGGTGAACACCTGGTCGACCTGGCGCGGCATTGCGCCTTCCAGCAGAAGCGTCTCCAGTTCCGCACCGCGCGCCGCCAGCATGCGGTTGCCGACGAAGCCGTGGCAGACGCCGACGACGACCGGCACCTTGCCGATCCGCCGTGCCAGATCGACGATGGTCGCCAGCACGTCGGGCGAAGTCTTGTCGGCGCGGACGATTTCCAAAAGCTTCATGACGTTAGCCGGCGAAAAGAAATGCATGCCGAGGAGATCTTGCGGCCGCGACGTCGAAGCGGCGATTTCGTTGACATCGAGATAGGAAGTGTTGGTGGCGAGGATCGCGCCCGGTTTGGCCACGGCATCGAGCCTGCCGAAGACATCCTTCTTGACCGCCATCTCCTCGAACACGGCCTCGACGATCAGGTCGCAATCGGCAAGATCGGCATAGTCGGTGGAACCCTTGAACAACCCAAGCCGTTGGCGCTTGGCGTCTTCGCTCAGCGAGCCGCGGATGACGGAAACGGCATAATTCTTGTTGATCGTCGCCAGCCCGCGCTGCAAGGCCTCGTGTGTCGCTTCCAGCAAGGTCACGGCGACGCCGCCGTTGGCGAACGCCATGGCGATGCCGCCGCCCATCGTGCCGGCGCCGATGACGCCGACCCGGGCGATCTTGCGCCTGACGACGTCCTTGCCGGCAATCTTTGCCGCCTCACGTTCAGCGAAGAACAAATGCCGCTGCGCGCGTGATTGGTCCCCGGCGACAAGTTTGACGAACAGGTCGCGCTCCGCCGCCAGCGCTTCGTCGAAGGGCAGCGTCAGGGCGTTGCGAACCGACTGCGCACAGGCGATCGGCGCCTCGAGGCCGCGTGCTTTGCCGGCAAGCACTGCCGCTTCCTTGTCGAACGCCGGCAAGTCGGCCTGGTCGAGGCGATCATTGCGGTCGCGCACCGGCGTGAACGGACCGCCTTTCGCGGCCGTTTCGTTGGCGAAACTCACCGCTTGCGCGGTCAGGTCGCCATCGAAGACGGCATCCACCAGGCCGGCGGCGAGCGCCTCGGCCGCACCGATAGGCGTTCCCGAAACGATCATGTTGAGTGCCTTCAGCGGACCAACCAGGCGCGGCAGGCGAACCGTGCCGCCGCCGCCCGGCAGCAGGCCGAGCTTGACTTCCGGCAGGCCGAGCCTTGCCGTTCGGTCGGCAACACGGAAATGGCAGCCGAGCGCCAGTTCCAGGCCGCCGCCGAGCGCAGTGCCGTGAATGGCCGCGACCGTCGGCTTGGCGATGGTTTCCAGCATGGCGACTAGGGCGCCCAGGTCCGGTTGCCGCGCCGGCTTGCCGAATTCGGTGATGTCGGCGCCGGCGACGAAGGTCCGCCCGGCGCATGCTATCACGATTGCTCCGACCGACGGCTCGTCGCGCAGGGAAAAGAGCGCCTGCATCAGCGGCTCGCGCACATGGAAGCTCAGCGCGTTGACCGGCGGATTGTCGATGCTCACCACCGCGACGTTGCCGTGCCTTGTAGTGCTGACGAAATCGGACACGCAAACCTCACGCAATGATGTTGGCCAATAGCGCGACGGGATTTACAGCGCTGGCATGCGGATGGGAACCACGTGTTTTGCGGGCCGCATCGATATCCCCTCGCCGCCGGGTGGCCTTGCCTTAGCGCAGCGCCTTCTGCCCACCGGCGGCGGTGATGACGCCGACGATGATCAGCCCGGTCAGCACCAGGCGGACGCCGACGCTGACGCCGAACGTGTTGAGCATGGTCAACAGCAGCACCAGGAACAGCGCCGCGCCCCAGACCCCCGGCACATTAGCCTTGCCGCCCGCCACCGACGTGCCGCCGATGACGACGACGGCGATCGAGGCCAGCAGATACTCATTGCCGATATCGACATTGGCGCCGCGGAAATAGCCGGCGAGCAGTGCGCCGTCGAGGCCGCCGAGCGCGCCCGACAGCGTGTAGGTGAGGAAGCGGGTGCGGCCGACATTGACGCCGGCCAGCCAGGCAGCGCGGATGTTCTGGCCGATCGCCAGCACCGAGCGTCCGTAGATCATGCGCTGCAAAACGATGCCGGCGCCGATGGTGAACAGCACGGTGAGGATCGCCAGCACCGGGATGCCGAACACCTGCCAGTTGGTGAAGTCGGCAAAGCCCGGCGGCGGCTTGATCTGCAGGCCCCGCCCATAGCTGATATCGACCGACTGGATGACGAAGCTGGCCGACAGCGTCGCGATGATCGGCGGAATGCGCAGCGCCCAGATCAGCAGATAGTTGACGGCGCCGATCGCCATGCCGCAGGCCAGCGCGGCCAGCAGCCCGACCGCGATCATCGCATCATTGCCGTCCATGACCTTCATGGCGACGGCGCTGGCAAGGCCGATATTGGCCGGCAGCGACAGGTCGACATTGCCCGGCCCGAGCGTGATGACGAACATCTGCCCGACGCCGACGATGACGGTGAAGACGGCGAGCGACAGCGCCGCCGTGATCATGCCGCCGCCGCCATAGCCGCCGGTGAAGGCGATGGTTGCCAGCCACACCAGCAGCGCCCCGAAGAACGACCAGATCCAGGGTCTGGCGAGCAGTGCCCGCAGCGATGCCATGCTCACCTCTCCCTGCGGCTGATCAGCACCCGCGCCGCCAGCACGATGATCAGGATGGCGCCGTTGGCGGCGACCTGCCAGTCGGGCGGAATGTGCATGAACGTCAAGAGGGGCGATGCCGCCAGCGCCAGCGTCAGCGCGCCGATGACGGCGCCGATCGGCGACACCCGGCCGCCGACGAACTCGCCGCCGCCGAGGATGACGCCGGCGATCGAAAGCAGCGTGTAGCCATTGCCGATATTGGCATCGGCCGAGGTGGTGATGCCGATCAGCGCCATGCCGGACAAAACGCCGAACAGGCCGGTCAGCGCAAACAGCGCGATCTTGGTGCGCAGCAGCGACCAGCCGGCGCGCTTGAGTGCGGCTGAGTTGCCGCCCGATCCACGCAGGATGACGCCGTAGGAGGTACGCATCAGGCCAAAGTGGACGACGGCTGCGATCAGCAATGCCGCGATGATCGGGAACGGAATGAAGGGTGGCTTGAAGGCCATCAGCGCCAGCAGCCAGTCCGGCGCCTTGCCGCCGGGCTTGGGCAGGATGAGGATGGCCATGCCCTGCCAGACAAAACTCATGCCGAGCGTCACCACGATAGAGGGCAGGTTGCGCAGATGGATCAGCGCGCCGAGCAGCGCGTAGACGCCGATCGACCCGAGCAGGATCACGACGCCGAGCAGCGGCGCGTCCTTCAGCCATGTCGCCGTCACGCAGCCGACGAAGCCGACAAAGGTGCCGATCGACAGATCGAGCTCGTTGCCGGCGATGACGAACATCTGCGCGATCGTCGCCAGAGCGATCGGGATCGCCAGATTGAGCATCAGGCTGAAACCGAAATAGCTGATGGCGCGCGGGTTGAGCCAGGCGATGGCGATGAGCACCAGCGCCAGCGACAGTGCCGGCAGCAGGCTGCGCAGCATGCGCGCCCGCCTGGTGGCGCGAGCCGAAGATTTTAGCCCATTCTCGACGGATACCGCTGTCATCTCAGGCCGCATCGCCGAACGACGACTGGATGATCTTTTCCTCCGTCAGTTCGTCGCGACGAAGGTTGGCGACGATCCGGCCGTTCTTGAACACATAGATGTGGTCGCAATTGTCGAGCTCTTCGGTTTCGGTGGTGTACCATAGGAAAGTGCGGCCATGGCGAGCCTCCTCGCGCACCAGGTCGTAGACTTCAAGCTTGGTGCCAATGTCGACGCCGCGCATCGGATCGTCCATCAGCACGATCTTGGCGTCGGAGCCGAGCGCCCGCGCGAACAGCGCCTTCTGCTGGTTGCCGCCGGACAGCGAGAAGATGTTGTTGTTCATGTCGGGCGTACGGATGCCGATTTTCCGCTGCCACAACTCGGCGAGCTCGGCTTCGCGCTGCGGCGAGATCAAGAGGCCGTTGCGCAATCGCGCCAGCGAACGGATGCCAATGTTCTCGGCAATCGACCATTGCGGAAAAATCCCGTCCGACTGGCGGTCGCCGGCAACCAGCGCCACCGGCGCGGTGACCTCGATGCCGGTCTTGGCACGGGAAGCTGCAGCAAAGATAGCCAGCAAAAGATCGGTCTGCCCATGCCCGGCAAGTCCGGCAAGGCCGATGATTTCACCTGCACGGGCGACAAGCTCGTTGCCGTCCTGCTGTCGCGCCGGACGCGCCCGGACCCGCAGCGGGCTGGGCTCCGGCTTGCCGCTCGCAATCTCTGCGGCGGTCTTCTCGCGCGCCTCCGCTCCGCCCATCGCCGTCATCAGCCTGTCGCGGTCGAAGGCGTCGGCCTGCCCGGCGGCGACCACCTTGCCGTCGCGCATCACCACGATGCGGTCGGCATTTCCGAGCACTTCGCCCAACACATGCGAGATCAGGATGCAGCTCTTGCCGGCGGCGATGAAGCGGCGCACGAACGCCAGCAGCTGGCCGGCGGTATGCGCGTCGAGCGAGGATGTCGGCTCGTCGAGGATAACCAGCTCGAGCGGCTCCTGCGTGACCGTGAAGGCGCGCGCCACCTCCACCATCTGCCGGCTGGTGATGGAAAGATCACCGACGATGTCGGATGCCGAGATGCTGTGGCCGGGGAAGATCTCGTCGAGCTTGGCGGCGATCAGATCGGCCGCCTTGCGCCGCCAGCCGAAGCCATGCAGCGACGCGTGGTTGATCCGCGTGTTCTCGGCGACGCTGAGGTTCGGGCAGAGCGACAGCTCCTGGAACACACAGCGTATGCCGAGCTGCTGCGCGCGCGGCACCGAATAACTTGCCTCGACACCGCCGCGGACCGCGATCTGCCCGCTGTCGGGGGCAAGCGTGCCCGCCACCATATGCATGAGCGTCGATTTTCCGGCGCCGTTATGGCCGACGAGACCGACGCATTCTCCGGCACGAACGCTGAAATCGACACCGGCGAGCGCCCTGACGGCGCCGAAATGTTTTTCGGCTCCGACCAGTCTTATGATGTCCAAACTGACGGCGCCGAAAAGCTTTTCGGCGCCGTCCGGCCTGATGATGTCTGCATTGGCCTCCGGCATCCCTCAACGATACCCGGTTATCCGTGGCGGCAACAATAGTGCCATGCTCACTTGATGTTGGCCTTGATCGCCGCGATGGCGTCTTCCTGCGTGTATTCGTGGCTGGCGACGCCGCCCTTCGGAATCTTCGGCAGCGCGGCCTCGAAATCGTCCTGGGTGAAGGCAAGATAGGGCACCAGCAGGTCGTGCGGCACGTCGGTGCGGCCGTCGAGCACCTGCTGCGCCACCCAGAAGGCAAGCGTCGATACGCCCGGTGCGATCGATGCCGACCAGGTCTTGTAACCGTCCTTTTCCTTCTGCTCCTTCCACCACTGCAACTCGTCCTGGCGATTGCCCATGATGATGGTCGGGCGTGGCTTGCCGGCGGCGGCGAAAGCCTGCGCCGCGCCGTAGCCGTCACCGCCCTGGTCGACGACCCCGACAACATCCGGCAGCGAAGGCAGGATCGTCGCTACGGCTTTCTGTGCCGTGGTCTGGTCCCAGTCGCCGGTCACCGAGCCGACGATCTTGAACTCGGGATGGGCAGCGACGCCTTCGAGGATGCCGGCATGGATGGCATCGTCGATCGAGGTGCCGGCGAGGCCGCGGATTTCCAGCAGGTTGCCGCCCTTGGGCTGGAACTTGGCCATCTGCTCGACTTCCTGCTTGCCCATGTCCTTGAAGTCGACGACGACGCGGTAGGCGCAGGGTTCGGTGACGATACCGTCGAAGGAGACGACGACGATGCCGGCGTCGCAGGCCTGCTTGATGGCGCCGTTGAGCGCATCCGGAGACGCCGCGTTGATGACGATCGCGTCATAGCCCTGCAGGATCAGGTTCTGCACCTGGGCTGCTTGCGTCGGCACTTCCTTGTCGGCCGTCGTGAAGACGTCCGCGGCGCCGACCACCTTGTCGGCAACCGCCTTCTTGGTAACGATGGCGTAGCTGTCCAGCATCGCCTGCCGCCAGGAATTGCCGGCGTAATTGTTGGAGAAGGCGATTTTCTTGCCGCTGGTATCGGCAAGCGCGGTACCTGCGGCGAGCATCGCCGCAAGAGCCCCCAAAGCGAATATTTTCCTCATGTCATACTCCTCCCGTGAGTTGCTGTCTTACTGGTGGTTAATGGCTGGCTGGTGGTATTGGCTGATACGCTCACAATCTTGTTTTTTATCTATTATCAGACAAATGCAGATAGGCGGCAAGCTGTCAACATCAAACCATGGCCGGCGATCAACTTGCGGTGCAATCATTGAAACCGGTTCGACTCCTGGTCTAGGGATGGCACTGGAGACCGATTGAATGGCGACGAACCTTGCCCCGGGTGCACCCGGCATTCCGGCACGCTGGACCTCGAGCGCCAAGAGCGGCGTCGGCACCGCGCTCTCGCCGGCCTGCCCGATCTGGTTCACCATCAGCCACGGTATCCTCAACGAGATCTACTACCCGCGCCTCGATAGCGCATGCACCCGCGATCTGGGGCTGATCGTCACCGGACCCGACGGCTATTTCTCGGAAGAAAAACGCGACGCCGAACACAGTATCGAACCCCTGGCGGACGGGGTGCCTGCCTACCGGCTGGTCAACACCGCGAGCGATGGAACCTACAGGATCGAAAAGCGCATCCTGACGGATCCGGAACGTCCCGTCTTGCTGCAGGAGATCATGTTCACGCCGCTCAAAGGCGCGGCCGCCGACTACCGCGTCTACGCGCTGCTGGCACCGCACCTCGTCAACGCCGGCATGGGCAACACCGCCTGGATCGACGACCATGAAGGACAGCCTGTCCTGTTTGCATCGGGACGCGGCACCTGCCTGGCGCTCGCCTCGTCGGTGCCGTGGAAGGCGTGCTCGGCCGGCTATGTCGGCGTCTCCGACGGCTGGCAGCAGCTTGGTCAAGGCGGCCGGCTCGATCCGGCCTGCCGCAGGGCCGAGGACGGCAATGTCGCGCTGACCGGCGAGATCGCCTTTTCGGCTGCGAACCCAAAAATATTGCTGGCGCTGGGCTTCGGCACGACGCCGCAACAGGCGGCGGAAACCGCTTTCGCCAGCCTGAGGCAAGGTTTTGAGCCCGCAGCCGGATCCTACGTCGACAAATGGCGCAAATGGCAGGCCGGATTGCTGCCGCTGGACCGGCATGCGGCGTCCGGCCTCAACAGCTACCGCCTCAGCACGGCGGTGCTGGCGACACACCGGTCGTCCGCCGGAGCAGCCGTTGCCAGCCTGTCGATCCCGTGGGGCTTCAACAAGGGCGACGACGATCTCGGCGGCTATCACCTGGTCTGGCCGCGCGATCTGGTCGAAACCGCCGGCGGCTTCCTCGCTGCCGGCGACCCGGCGGAAGCCTTGCGCATCCTTGGCTATCTGCGCTCGATCCAGCAGCCGGACGGCCATTGGCCGCAGAACGCCTGGCTCGACGGATCGGCCTATTGGCCGGGCATCCAGATGGACGAATGCGCCTTCCCGCTGCTGCTTGCCGACGCACTGCGCCGCGCCGGCCATTTGCCGCCTGCCGCACTCTCCTCCTTCATGCCGATGATCGAGCGCGCTGCCGCCTATGTCGTGCGCAACGGCCCGGTCACCGGCGAGGACCGCTGGGAAGAAGACGCCGGCTACAGCCCGTTCACACTTGCGGTCGAGATCGCCGCATTGCTTGCGGCTGCGGACATCTTCGATGCCGCCGGCAAAACAGAGCCGGCAAACTATCTGCGCGAAACCGCCGATGTCTGGAACGATCAGATCGAGCGCTGGACCTACGTGGCCGGCACCGCCGCATGCGAGCAAGCCAGCGTCGAAGGCTACTATGTCCGCATCGCGCCGCCCGACAAAGCCGGCGCGGCATCGCCGAAAGACGGCTACGTCCCGATCAAGAACCGCCCGCCGGCCGATACGGACCGGCCGGCCAAGGCGATCGTCAGCCCGGATGCGCTGGCGCTGGTCCGCTTCGGCCTCAGGGCGGCCGACGATCCGCGCATCCTCGACACGGTCAAGGTCATCGACGCGCAATTGCGCTGCGAACTGCCGCAGGGCCCGCTCTGGTACCGCTACAATGGCGATGGCTATGGCGAGCATGCCGACGGCGCGCCCTTCGATGGAACCGGCCGGGGCCGGCCCTGGCCGCTGCTGGTCGGCGAGCGTGCTCATTACGAGCTGGCGGCAGGCCGCAGGGATAGTGCGGCAAGCCTGCTCAGGACGTTCGAGAACTCTGCCGGACCGGGCGGCCTGCTGCCGGAGCAGGTCTGGGACGGTCCCGACATGCCGGAGCGCGAATTGCGGCATGGCGGGCCCTCCGGCAGCGCCAAGCCGCTGGTCTGGGCGCATTCCGAGCACATCAAGCTGCTGCGGTCGCTGCGCGACGGCACGGTGTTCGACATGCCGCCGCAAGGCGTCAAGCGCTATATCGAGGGCAGGACGGTGTCGCGCTTCAGGGCATGGCGCTTCAACCACAAGATCCGTACCATCCCGGCAGGCAAGGCGCTGCGCATCGAACTTCTGGCCCGGGCGGTGGTTCATTGGAGCAGCGACAATTGGGCAACCGTCCATGACACCGAGACCACCGCGAATGCTTTCGGCATCCATTTTGCGGAATTGAAGGTTGCCGAGATTGCTCCAGGCAATAGCCCGGGCAATAGCATTGTCTTCACTTTCTTCTGGCCCGATAGCGGCCATTGGGAGAATGCTGACTTTTCTGTCGGCATCGGCGATACAGGATAGAGCATGACCCCGCAAAGTGGAGACCGGTTTTCGGACAAGATCATGCTTCAATCACGGCGCCACTAGATCATCGATCCCTCAAGTAAGGCAGGACGAGACCATGCAGATAGGAATGATGGGACTGGGCCGGATGGGCGCCAACATGGTTCGGCGCCTGCTGCGCGATGGCCACGAATGCGTCGTCTACGATATTAACCCGGCGAGCGTCGCCGCGCTTGTGAGCGCCGGCGCGGTCGGAGCGGCGTCGATGGAGGAGTTCGTCGGCAAGCTGGCGAAGCCGCGCAGCGCCTGGCTGATGCTGCCTGCGGCGATCACCGGCAAGATCGTCGACCAGGTGGCTGCCCTGATGGAGCCGGGCGACATCATCATAGACGGCGGCAATTCCTATTATCACGAGGCCGTCGACCACGCCGCGCGCCTCGCCTTGAAAGGCTTGAGCTATGTCGATGTCGGCACCAGCGGCGGCGTCTGGGGCCTCGAGCGCGGCTACTGCCTGATGATCGGCGGCCCCGACAGCGCGGTCCAGCATCTCGATCCGGTCTTCGCAACGCTGGCGCCGGGCGCCGACGCCGCTTCGCCCGCTCCTGCCAAGGATGCCGGAACCTCGCCCTTCGGCTATCTTCACTGCGGACCAAGCGGCGCCGGCCATTTCGTCAAGATGGTCCATAACGGTATCGAATATGGCGTTATGGCCGCCTATGCCGAAGGCATGAACATCCTGAAGTCGGCGAATGTCGGCAAACGGCAGCGCACCGCCGATGCCGAAACCAGCCCGCTGGAAAACCCGCAATATTACCAGTTCGACATCGACATCGCTGAAGTGGCCGAGGTCTGGCGGCACGGCAGCGTCATCGGCTCGTGGCTGCTCGACCTGACGGCCGGCGTACTGAAGGCCGATTCGTCGTTGACGCAGTTCGGCGGGCGGGTCTCGGATTCCGGCGAAGGCCGCTGGACGCTGAAGGCGGCGATCGACACCGGCGTGCCGGCGCCGGTGCTGTCCTCGGCGCTGTTCGACAGGTTCTCCTCGCAAGGCGAATCCGAATTCGCCGACAAGCTTCTGTCCGCCATGCGCTATGCCTTTGGCGGCCATGTCGAAAAACCCAAGGCCGGCTCGTGACGGGCGACAGGGAGGCACGCCCATGAGCCAGGAACGATCGGACACGCTGGTGCTTTTCGGCGCCACCGGCGATCTCGCCCACAAGAAGATCTTCCCCGCCCTTTACGCCATGGTGGCCAAAGGGACGCTGAACGAGCCGGTGATCGGCGTCGCCTTCGATCCCTGGGACCTGGCCAAGCTGCAGGCGCGCGCCCGCGACGGCATCGTCAACGCCTTGGGCAGCATCGACGACAAGATCTTTGCCAGGCTTGCATCGTTGCTGCGCTATGTCAGTGGCGACTATCGGGCGCCTGCGACCTTCGAGAAGCTGAAGACCGCGCTCGGCAGCGCTGAGCGGCCGCTGCACTATCTGGCGGTGCCGCCGGCGATGTTCGAGGTGGTCGTCCAGGGGCTGGAGCAGTCGGGCGCCGCCCAGGGCGCGCGCCTGATGGTGGAAAAGCCGTTCGGCCACGATCTGCAATCGGCGCGCTGGCTGAACCGGGTGCTGCATCTGGTCTTCGATGAAAAGTCGATCTTCCGCATCGACCATTATCTCGGCAAGGAGGCGATCCAGAACCTGCTCTGTTTCCGCTTCGCCAATTCCTTCCTCGAGCCGATCTGGAACCGCAATTACGTCGAGAGCGTGCAGATCACCATGGCCGAGGATTTCGGCGTCGAGGGCCGCGGCCGCTTCTATGACGAGGTCGGCTGCATTCGCGACGTCATCGAAAACCATCTGCTCAATATCCTCTTGCTGCTCGCCATGGAACCGCCGGTCGGCCGCTCGGCCGACGATCTCATCGACGAGAAGGTGCAGGTCCTGCGGGCGATCCGGACGCTGACCAGGGACGATGTGGTGCGCGGGCAGTTCGACGGCTATCTCAACGAGCCGGGCGTGGCGCCGAACTCGCCGGTCGAGACCTTCGCGGCGGTGCGCTTTTTCGTCGATACCTGGCGCTGGCAGGATGTGCCGTTCTTCATTCGCGCCGGCAAATCCCTGCCGGTGCACGCCACCGAGGTCATCGTGCAACTGAAGCGGCCGCCGCTCGACGTCTTCGATCCGATCAAGCCCGGCGACTGCAATCACGTGCGCTTCCGCATCGATCCTCAGGTGGCGATCTCGATCGGAGCCCGGCGCAAGGCGCCCGGCGATGACATGGTCGGTGAGCAGGTCGAGCTCACCGCGCTCGACGATTCGAAGGGCGACATGCCGCCTTACGAGCGGTTGATCGGCGACGCCATGAACGGCAACGGCCAGCTGTTCACCCGCCAGGACGCCAGCGAGCTCGCCTGGCGCATCGTCGGCCCGGTGCTCGGCGACACCACGCCGCCCCCTGTCTACGCGCCAAAGACATGGGGGCCGGCCGAAGCCATGGCTGGATTCGGGCCGCCGAACGGCTGGATCAATCCGGCGAAATGATTTCTGGGAGGCGAAGGCGATGGCCAAGGCGGTGAGGCACCCGGCATCGGAGGAAGAAAAGATCGTGCTTGCGATCGATATCGGCGGCTCGCACGTCAAGATCCGCACCAGTGCCGGCGGCGACGAGCGCAAGACCGCTTCCGGACCGGAGCTTACGCCGCAGCAGATGGTCGCGGCGGTGAAGACGCTCGCCGAAGGGCTGCACTACGATGTCGTCTCGATGGGCTATCCGGGCCCGGTGCACCACAACCGGCCGCTGACCGAACCCGCCAATCTCGGCAAGGGCTGGGTCGGCTGCGATTTCGCCGCCGAGTTCGGCAAACCGGTCAAGGTCGTTAACGATGCGCTCATGCAGGCCATCGGCAGTTATGAGGGCGGCCGCATGCTGTTCCTTGGCCTCGGCACCGGCCTTGGGGCCGCGATGATCGTCGATAACGTTGCCCAGCCGATGGAGCTTGCCCATCTTCCCTACAAGAAGCGCGGCAGTTTCGAAGACTATGTCGGCGAACGCGGCCTGCAAAAGCGCGGCAAGAAGAAATGGCGCAAACACGTCTTCGACGTGGTCGACCGGCTTCGCGCCGCCATGCAGCCGGACTACGTGGTCATCGGCGGCGGCAATGTCGACGAACTCACCGACTTGCCCGCCGATTGCAGACGCGGCGACAACACACGCGCCTTCGAGGGCGGATTTCGACTATGGCGCGACAAATCCCTGATTATTTGATATTGCTGATTGTCTGATATTATCGAGCACCGGCTCAGGGTTGTTAATCCCGCGCTGCCGTTAGTATTATTATTCAAAATAATGTGTGACGTGGTGCGGCGTCATTGCATTGCGCAGATTTGCCGACTAGGAATTTCTGCGACCCCCATGGACGGAGAGATAGATTGACCGACGACAACAACAACGCTCGCAAAAATATCGACCTGCTCGAGCTGACCGCCCATATCGTGTCCGCCTATGTCGAGAAGAACCGCTTGCCGGCTTCCGGCCTCGGCGATCTCATCGCCAGCGTCAGCGCTTCCATAGGCGGGCTCGGGCAACCGGCAGTGCCGGTCGCCGCGCCGCTGACGCCTGCCGTCAATCCCAAGAAATCGGTGACGCCGGACTACATCATCTGTCTCGAGGACGGCAAGAAGTTCAAATCCTTGAAGCGCCATATCGGCGTTCATTTCGGGCTGACGCCCGACGCCTATCGCGCCAAATGGGGCCTGCCGTCGGACTACCCGATGGTCGCCCCCAACTACGCGGCCTCGCGTTCGCAGCTGGCCAAGGCGATCGGTCTCGGCCGCAAAGCCCCGCCCGCGCCCACGCCCGTCAAGGGTAGGGGCAGGAAGGCCAAGGCGACGGCCTAAAGCATCGTTCGAAGCCCTGCAAACGCAAGCCTCGAAGATTGGCGGGACAGCGCCCCCCTCTGTCCTGCCGGACATCTCCCCCTCAAGGGGGGAGATCAGCTGCCTCGCCGATGGCGCTACGCTTTAAACGTACAAATCTTTGAACGTACAAATTGCCTTCGAAGCCGGAGACTGGCGAAGGACGTCGCGACGTCCAATCTCCCCCCTTGAGGGGGAGATGTCCGGCAGGACAGAGGGGGGCGCGAAGGAACTCGACCTGCGCGCCAAATAACCCTCTCCATCTCCGCCGAGCGTGGTTGCCGCCTGCAATTGGTATGGCAGCCTGAAAAAAGCTGGAGCCACGCCGGATTTTTGCGCGCGCCCTGCGCCGAACTGCGCTAAAGGCTTTGTTGGCCGGACCAGCGCCCATCGTGGAAGTGCCCCGCCGGCCGACATAGCCGCCACGGGGCCTTATTCCATGACCACAGAATCCCAAGTACCATCCGACCAGCGCTATGCCGCCTTTCGCCATCGGCCGTTCCTGAGCTACTGGGCGGCGCGCTTCCTTTCGACATTCTCCACCCAGATCGTGTCGGTCGCCGTCGGCTGGCAGATCTACGATCTGACCCGCGACCCGTTCGACCTCGGCCTTGTCGGCATCGTCCAGTTCCTGCCTTCGCTGCTGCTGGTGCTGGTCACCGGCGACGTTGCCGATCGTTTCGGGCGCCGTCTGATCATGGCGCTGGCGGTGCTGGTCGAGGCGGGCTGCGCCTTGGCCCTGCTGCTGCTGACGCTACGCGGCCTCTCCGGGCCGATGCCGGTCTTCATCGTGCTCGCCATGTTCGGCATCGCGCGCGCCTTCTTCGGGCCGGCCTCCTCATCGCTGTTCGCCAATCTGGTGCCGCCCGAGGATTTCGCCAACGCCATCGCCTGGAACTCGTCCGCCTGGCAGACGGCAACCATCGTCGGGCCGGTCGCCGGCGGCCTGCTCTACGGGCTTTCAGCCGAAGCCGCCTACACCACCGCCGCCGTGCTGTTGCTGGTTGCCGCCGTGCTGATCTTCACCATCCCGAAGCCTGCCCAGCGCAGCCGGACCGACAGGCCGACGGTACAGACCCTGTTCGCCGGCTTCGGCTATATCTGGAGCGAAAAGATCGTGCTCGGTGCGATTTCGCTCGATCTGTTTGCGGTGCTCCTGTCCGGCGCCTCGGCGCTGCTGCCGGTCTACGCGCGCGATATCCTCGAACTCGGCCCATGGGGGCTCGGCCTGTTGCGCTCGGCGCCCGGCGTCGGCGCCATCTGCGTCGCCATCTGGCTGGCCGGACACCCGATCCGCAACCATGCCGGCCTTGTCATGCTCGGCTTCGTCGCGCTGTTCGGCGCGTTCACGGTTCTGTTCGGCCTCTCGACCATCGCCTGGCTGTCGATTGCGGCCCTTGCGCTGCTCGGCGCCACCGACATGTTCAGCGTCTATATCCGCGAGACGCTGATCCAGCTGTGGACGCCGGACGACGTTCGCGGCCGCGTCAACGCTGTCAACCAGGTTTTTGTCGGCGCTTCCAATGAGCTCGGCGAATTCCGCGCCGGTACGATGGCGGCGTTGATCGGCACGGTTCCGGCCGTGGTGGTCGGGGGTGTCGGGGCGATCGCTGTTGCCGGCCTATGGGCGGTGCTGTTCCCGCAGCTGCGCAAGGTGCGTCATCTCAGGGGGCGAAACTGATTACCGCAGCGCCGGCTTGCCGAAAATCATCGGCAGGAACTCGCCGAGCCAGCGCTTGAGGTGCATGTCCCAGATCAGCCGGCCGCCGAGATGGTCGCGGCCGGGCTGCGCGCCGGGCAGTTCGAAGCGGTGCGCGCCGCGCACCACCCAGCGCTGCATCATCGCCCGGGTCAATTCGCCATGGAACTGGATGCCCCAGGCATTGTCGCCATAGCGGAAGGCCTGGTTGGGATAGGTTTCGGCCGTCGCTAATAGCGTCGCGTCCTTCGGCAGCGAAAACCCTTCGCGATGGAACTGATAGACCATCTCCGGCCAATACATCAGCCTGCTGCCCGCTTCGGTCGCCTTCAGCGGATACCAGCCGATTTCGACGAGGCCCTCGCCATGGCCCTCGACCCTGCCGCCGAGATGCTTGACCAGCATTTGCGCGCCGAGGCAGATGCCAAGCAGCGGCCGGTTCTCGTTGAGCGGAATTTTGAGCCAGTCGGTCTCGCGGCGGACGAACTCGTCGCCGTCATTGGCGCTCATCGGCCCGCCGAACACCACGGCGCCGGCATGGCCATCCAGCGTCTGCGGCAAGGCCTCGCCGAGCGGCGGTCGGCGGATGTCGAGATCGAAGCCTTCCTCGATAAGCATATGGCCGACCCGTCCGGGGCTCGAATGCTCCTGATGCAGCACGATCAGGATCTTTGGTCTCGGACTTGGCTTGGGCGGCATTGGAAGGCGGGATCCTGTCTATTCGTCGCTTGAGGTTCCGGCAGCACCAGGAACCGCGGCGGCCGCCTTGAGGCGCGCCTCGACACGGTCGCGACGTTCGACGCCGATCAGCTCGGCGACCCGCCACACGGTATTGTCCTCGAGCTCGTGCAGCTCGCCATCGGCATAGACGATCTCCCACATCAGGCCGATGAAGGCCTTTCGCGCCTCGGCGTCGAGATGGCGCTTGAGCACGCTGGTGAAAGCGTAGAGGTCGATCGCCTCATTGTCGGCCCGCTCGCCGGCAGCCGCCAACGCGTCGAGTTCGTCGCCGCTGATCGAGTAGCTTTCCGCCAGCACCTTCTTGAACCGTTCCCATTCGCTATCCTGGCGCACCCCGTCGGCGTTCATCACGTGGAAAAGCAGGGCGGACGCGGCAATGCGCGGATCGTCGGCGCTGGGGCTGGCGCCACCACCGGACGGCAGATCCCTTAGAAACGACAAAACGCGTTCGAACATCAAATCATTCCCAATAAGCCCGGGTCCACTCGACCCTGATCAGAATAAACGAAACCGGCGCGTCGATTTATCCGCTGCGTCGTCTGGATCGACGCCGGGGTCGTCGGGCAGCCGCGTCAGCTCCTGCGCCGGCTCGACTGCCTCGGCATCTTCCGGCACTTGGGCAAACGCCGCCGCGGTGATTGGTGTCACATGATCCTCGCCGGCACGGTCGTCCGTCTTTTCCTCGGTCGCTGTGCCCGGTGTCTCCGCCGTGTGCTCGATCGTCCCGGCTCTTTCCTGTACCGGCCCGGCTGGAGCCGCGATGGCCGGCACCGGCGCCTCCGGCGTATCCTCATGACCGTCGATCAACTGCCCGAGCCGCTCCATCGGCGCCCGCCATTCGAATGCATCGAGCCTGCCGGTGATCGGCGATACCGGAGCCCAGCGTTCGGAGACGACACCATCGGCAACCCAGGCCGGGTCGCGCGGCGCTCTCACCGCCTTCGACAGCAACTGCCGCACCTTGCCCTGGTCGCCGGTCTCGGCCTCCTCGATATCGGCCAGCAGCAGATAGGCGCCTTCGCGGCGATCCATGCGGATCGCGGCTTCCGCCTCCCGGCGGGCGGTTGAAAAATCCTGCGCATCCAGCGCGGCGCGCGCCACGGCAAGCGAGGACTCGGCATGGTTCTTCTTCAGCTCCTGCAGCTTCTTTGCCCGGTTCAGCCGGTCGAGCACGGCATCGCCCGGCCTGGCATGGGTGTAGAGCTCGGCGATCTCCGGATGCGGCTCGGCCTTCCACCCCGCCTCGAGGATTTTCGAGCCTTTGCGCACGTCGTTCTGCCTAAACAGCAATTTCGCCGCGACGACCGCCGCCGGTGCAAAATCCGGCCGCAGCCGGTTGGCTTCGAGCGCCGCCGCCCTTGCGGCATTGGCATCGCTGTCGATCAGCGCCTGCGCCTTGGCGGTCAGCAGCACGGCGCGGCGGCGGTTGGCGGCGTCACGCTCGATCTGCCGGGTCGACTTCTGGGCATCGACCAGTTTCAGCGCGCCATCCCAGTCGCCGCGTCCGGTCAGGTCTTCCAGCGTCGATTCGGCCGCCCAGGCCAGTTGCGGCGCTACCGCCGCGGCACGGCCGGCATAGTGGCGGGCTGCGTTGCGGTCGCCGAGCCGCTCGGCCTCGAGATAAAGCCCGCGCAGGCCGAGCAGCCGCATTTCGGGATCATCGAGCATGGTCTCGAACTTTTCGCGGGCGCCTTCATGGTCGCCTTCGAGCAGCGAGGCCTGCGCGTCGAGCAGCTGGATCAGTGGCTCCTGATCGGAGCGGATCAGCTTTGCCGCTTCCTTGGTCTTCTTGCGGGCGAGCGCGCCGTCACCGGCGCCGGCGGCGATCATCCCGGTCGACAGCGCCTGGTAGCCGCGGTCGCGGCGACGCACGCGGAAATAGCGCGAGATCGTATAGGGGCTGTTCCACAGCGCCTTGATCAGCCACCAGACGATCATCACCGCGGCAACCACGGCAACGACCGCCACCGCCGCGACCATCAGGCTGACCTGGTATTGATAGCCATTGAAGGTGACGAGCATTTCGCCCGGCCGGTCGGCCAGCCAGGCGAAGCCGAGCCCGAGCGCAAAGACGACGGCAAGGAAGGCGAGGATGCGGATCATCGGGTTCCTCACGCCTTCATCGCGCCGGCGATGAGCGAATCGATCTGCGTCTCGACCTCCATCCGCGCTTTCAACTTGCCGGCAAAGTCGGCGCCGGCGGCCTTGGCCGCCTCAGGCAGGGTTTCATATTCGCTGAGCGCCTTGGCGTAGTCGCCCTGGTTGACCGCGACCTCCATGCGAGCGACGGTTTCCGGGACGCCGGTGCCTTCGACGGCGCCGATCGGCCTGACCTTGACGAGCGATTCGGCGCTGGACAGCAGCTTCTGCAGGATGCCGGCATTCTGGTCGATGGGAGTTGCGGCAGCGACCATCGCGTTGGCGGCGCCGTCCGCTTCGGCGGCGATCTCGGAGCGCATCGGGACGCCCTTTTCGGCATAGGTGCGCAACGTCGCAATCTCGGGTGCATCGGGTGAGATCGCGGCAAAGGTTTCGAGCTCGGCGGCGAACGGTGCACCACGGTCGAGCGCTGCCTTGAGCGCCGAAGCGGCAATGGCCAGTGCGATCTTCGGCTGCGAAGCCTGTGCATCGACCTTGCTCGAGATCTGTGAAACCG
Source organism: Mesorhizobium sp. M0998 (assembly GCF_040318885.1). Lineage (NCBI taxonomy): Bacteria > Pseudomonadati > Pseudomonadota > Alphaproteobacteria > Hyphomicrobiales > Phyllobacteriaceae > Mesorhizobium > Mesorhizobium sp. M0998. Next base: position 128,202 of record NZ_JAMYND010000005.1, on the reverse strand, counting down.
ACTGTTCCAGGGCCGCAAGCCGGCTGTCCTGCGCCTTTGTCGTCTCGCCGGCCGATTTCACCAGCGCATCGAGCGCGGCCAGCCTGTCGTTGAGCGGGCCGAGATCGACCGGCGCCGTACCGCCGGCTTTGCCGAGGGCCGCAACCGCCGTCTCGATCTCCCTTACCTTGTCGCCAAGTGCTGCCAGGCCGGCATTGTCGCCGGCACCGCCTTGCTCGACCGCCGACTTCAACGCCGCGACGTCCGCCCTGACCTGATCCAGCGCCGACGACAGCCCGTCCACCTTGGCCGATGCGTCATTGTTGGCGCCGGCCTGTCTGAGGTCCGCGACCTCGCGTTTCAGCGAAACGATCTCACCATTGACCGCGTCGAGCGACACGCCGCCCGACCCCGGCGCACCGAGCAGGCCGGCAAATTGCAGCCCGCCGGCCGCGGCGAGGGCGATGACGCCGCCGATAATACCGGCGGCGATGCCGTTGATGCCGCTTCGCTTCGACTGCGCTGCCATATGGTCGTCCCTCGTCTCAGCTGTCTTCTCACCGGAACCTGGGATCCTCGGTTCGTTGGCCCCGGTTCCGCTGGATGCATCTTCGAAACTGTAATCGGAAACCGCGGAGCGCCCGGCCGGCGCATCCGAACCGGCGGGATAAGGGGTTTCCGCTTCCGTGGCAGAATCGACGCCGGCGTCCGCCGGCTCTTGCGTGCCGGCCGGCGCGGCTGCGTCGGCATGTTCCCATGGCTCGAGATCGGTCTGGTCCGCATGCACCGGCTCTTCAGGTGGCTCCGGCTGCGAGGCGTTCGCCGCTTCCTCGGCCCGCGCCTCGTCGGTCTGCGAGGTCACGGCATCCTGTTTGTCGGCGACTCGCGAGACGGCGCCAGGCTCAAGCTCGATGGTCACCGGCTCACGGCGGCTCTTGGAATGCCGCATCTTCGGCGTCTTGACCATGCTCGGGCTCCGCAAAATTCGCTTCGGGATGGTTGAAAGGGTCTAGCACATCACCAAGCGGTGAAAAGGGGCGGCGTGATGACGCCACGGCTTGGAGTTCAGTTTTGGCAAAACGCCGCAGGGCCGAATCCGCGTTTCAAGCCAAGGCCCATGCTCGGCACACAAAAAACCCGCCTCGGCGGGCGGGTCGTTGGAGCCAATTGGCACCATAACCAAATTACTAGCATAGCTGCCGGCACAAAGCAAGAACAAAATGTGCCCGAGGGCAATCGCCTGCGTTTGGCGCCGCCCTTCAAGCACGGCACAGAGCCGCCGCTAATGCCATCAGCGCGGCGCCTGCAAAAGTCCCAGCAAGGCATCTTCGCTGGGCTCGAGCGCAATCCGTATCCTTTCGCCAGCGACATCGCCCAAGGCCGCGGCAATGCGTCCCGACAGCGCGAAACAGCGCGTGTCCTGAAAAAGGCTACGCAGCGCCGGCCGGCTAGCCAGGGCCTGCATCGCTTTTGCCGCCTTGGCCGAATAGAGCAGCACCGCCTCGACCGGCCGGGCGGACAGGCGCGCAAGAACGGCCTCGTCGGAGTAATCCAGGACAACGGTGTCGTAGGTCTCGACGGCGCGGACCTGAACGCCCGACGCCAACAGCCCTTCCTCGAAGCCGGGAAATCGCACCCGCCCGCAGAGATAGACGATCGTCTGCCCCGCGTAAGCGCCAGCAAGCGCATCGGCCAGCGCCTCGGCATTGCCCGGGCCTTCGCTGACCGACAGAAACCCGGCAGCGCGGGCGGCTTCCGCCGTCTTCCTGCCGACGGCGTGGCACGGCAAGCCGGCGAACGCCGCGATGACCTCTTTCGGCGCATGGCGAACGGCATTGGCGCTGGTGACCGCGACCGCCGCGGCGTCAGCGAGCGCGCCGGCATCGACCGGCAGCGTCACGGTTCCGGTCAATGGCAGCAGGATCGGCTGAAAGCCGGCATCCGCAAGCCGGCGCCCCGTGCGCGACGCGCCCGGTTCGGGCCTCGTCACAAGGACGCGGAGCATGTCAGGTCCAGCCATCGAAGAATGTTTCGCCGGCCTTGGCCCGAACGGTCGCCGCGGCGTCCGCGCCAATGCGCGCCGCCTCCTGCGCCGGCCCTTGCAGCCTGACTTCATGCGACTGCGTGCCATCGGGCGAGATGATCAGCCCGGCAAAGGAAACCGTTCCGCCCGATATCGTCGCATGTCCGGCGATCGGCGTGCGGCAGGACCCGTCGAGCGCCGCCAGGAAGGCGCGCTCGCAGGCCAGCGCCTCGCCGGTCGGCCCGTCGTGGATCGCTGCCAGCATCTGTTCCACGTCGCGGTCTCCGATGCGGCTTTCGATGCAGATCGCGCCTTGCCCCGGCGCCGGCGGAAAGACCTCGAGCGGCATCAGGTCGGTGACGACGTCTTCGAGCCCGAGCCGCTTCAGCCCGGCATAGGCGAGGATTGTGCCATCGGCGATGCCGTCGTCGAGCTTGCGCAGCCGCGTCTGCACATTGCCGCGAAACATCACCACCTCGATGTCCGGCCGCATCCGCCGGATCAGCGCCTGGCGCCGCAGCGACGACGAACCGACCCTGGCGCCTTGCGGCAGGCCGGCAATCGTTCGCGCCGCCTTGCCGATGAAGGCATCGCGCGCGTCCTCGCGCGGCAGGAACGCGGACAGTTCGAGCCCCTCGGGCAACAGCGTCGGCATGTCCTTCGACGAATGCACGGCGATGTCGATGCGGCGCGCCAGCAGCGCCTCCTCGATCTCCTTGGTGAACAGGCCCTTGCCGCCGGCTTCCGACAGCGGCCGGTCCTGGATGCGGTCGCCGGTGGTCGAGATGACGACCACCTCGAAAGCTTCCGCCGGCATGCCGTGCGCCGCCATCAGCCGCGCCTGCGTTTCATGCGCCTGCGCCAGCGCCAGCGGGCTGCCGCGTGTTCCGATTCTCAAGGTTGTTTGCATGACGCGTCGTCCGTGATAACCCCCGGCAGGTTTTCGGGCTTTCTCCTATCGGGGAAAGGCCGGTTGCACAATCATCGAGGACAGCGACGAATTGATCCGCGTTCTGGGCATCGAGACGAGTTGCGACGAGACCGCCGCCAGCGTGGTGGCGCTGGACGGTCGCAGCACGCCGCAAATCCTGTCGAACATCGTGCTCAGCCAGATCGAGGAGCATGCTGCTTTCGGCGGCGTCGTGCCGGAGATCGCCGCGCGCGCCCATGTCGAGGCGCTCGACGGCATCATCGAGGCAGCGCTGGCCGATTCCGGCGTCGAGCTCGCCGACATCGATGCGATTGCCGCCACCGCCGGCCCCGGTCTTGTCGGCGGGCTGATCGTCGGCCTGATGACGGCCAAAGCAATCGCCGCGGCAGCAAAAAAACCGCTGATCGCCATCAACCATCTCGAAGGCCACGCGCTGACGGCCAGGCTGACCGACGGGCTCGACTTTCCCTACCTCTTGCTGCTGGTCTCCGGCGGCCATACCCAGATCGTCGCCGTGCGCGGCGTCGGCGACTACCAGCGCTGGGCGACGACGATCGACGACGCGCTTGGCGAAGCCTTCGACAAGACGGCCAAGATGCTCGGCCTGCCCTATCCGGGCGGACCGAATGTCGAGAAGGCGGCGGCAACCGGTGACGCGACGCGTTTCGCCTTTCCGCGCCCGATGAAGGGCTCCGTGCAGCCCGATTTTTCCTTCTCCGGCCTCAAGACCGCGGTGCGCCAGGCGGCAACCGCGATTGCCCCGCTGAGCGACCAGGATGTCGCCGATATCTGCGCCTCGTTCCAGGCGGCGGTCGCGGATGCGCTGGGCGACCGTGTTGCGCGGGCGCTGACCCGGTTCCGTCAGCAATTCCCGGACAAGGCCGAGCCTGCATTGGTTGTCGCCGGCGGCGTCGCCGCCAATCGGACCATCAAGGCGACATTGCAGGGCCTGTGCGAGCAGGCCGGGTTCAGCTTCGTCGCGCCGCCGCTCAACCTCTGCACCGACAATGCGGCGATGATCGCCTGGGCCGGCATCGAGCGCTTGCGCGCCGGCATATCAGGTGAAAACGCCGCCGATTTCGTGCCGCGCTCGCGCTGGCCGCTGGACAGCGTCTCGGCCCCGATGGTCGGCTCGGGCCGGCGTGGGGCCAAGGCATGACCGGCAGCGAGCACAAGGCGCCAAGCGGCTGGCGCGTCGCCGTGCTCGGCGGCGGCGCCTGGGGCACGGCGCTGGCGCTGGCCACGCTGCGCGCCGGTCATTTCGTCCGCCTCTATGCGCGCGACCCGGAGACCGTCGCGGCGGTCGACCGTGGCGAAAATCCGCGCTATCTGCCGGGCATTGCGCTCGATCCCGGCATCGTGGCGACGAGCGACATCGAGGCGGCGCTCGACGGTGCCGACTGCGTTCTGGCGGTAGCGCCGGCGCAATCGTTGCGGACTATGCTGACGGCCGCGTCCAGCCATATGCCGAAAGGCGTCCCGCTGGTCCTCTGCGCCAAGGGCATCGAGCGCGACACCGGCGCGCTGCTGTCGTCCATCACCGAGGAAATACTGCCGGCAAATCCGGTCGCCGCTTTGTCCGGCCCAAGCTTTGCCACCGACGTCGCCAGGGGCCTGCCGACGGCCGTCGTGGTCGCCGCCCGCGACGAGGCTCTGGCCACCGACCTTGCCGCCCGCTTTTCGGCGGAAAATCTGCGCTGTTATTCGAGCGACGACCTGATCGGCGTCGAGATCGGCGGCGCGCTGAAGAACGTCTTTGCAATTGCCGCGGGTGCCGTCACCGGCGCCGGGCTCGGTGCCAGCGCCCAGGCGGCGATGGTGACGCGCGGCTTCGTCGAATTGCGCCGCATCGGCGCCGCCTTTGGCGCCAGGCCGGAGACGTTGATGGGGCTTTCCGGCCTCGGCGACCTGCTGCTCACCTGCTCGTCCGCGCAGTCGCGCAATTTCGCCTATGGGCTGGCGCTGGGGCAAGGCAAGCCGCTTGTCGGCTTGCCTTTGGCCGAAGGCGTGCCGACGGCGGCAATCGCCGCCCGCATCGCCGGCGAGCGCCAGATCGACGCGCCGATCATCGCCGCCGTCGCCGCCATACTGGACGGCACCATAACTATAGACCAGGCTGTGTCGGCGTTGATGACAAGGCCACTCAAGACCGAAACCGACATGTAATCGCGAACGATTGCGGAGATGGAAAGATGCTGTTTGCGTTGATTTGCAAGGACAAGCCAGGAAGCCTGCAGGTGCGGCTCGACACGCGGCCCGAGCACATTGCCTTTCTGGAAGGGCTGAACGGCGACAAGAAACTGGGTTTCGCCGGCCCTTTCCTCGACGCCGACGGCAAGCCGGACGGCAGCCTCGTCGTTGTCGAGGCGCCCGATCTGGCGGCGGCAAAAGCGCTGTCGGCGGCGGATCCCTATACCAAGGCGGGGCTGTTCGAAAGCGTCGAAATCCGGCAATGGAACTGGAGCTTCAACAAACCTGTGAGTGAATGATCGTTCGTTCGCCCTGCCCCTCATCCGCCTGCCGGCACCTTCTCCCCGTGAAGAACGGGGAGAAGGGAGAAGCTCCAGCGCTGGCGACCCCTCTCCCCGTCCTTACGGGGAGCGGGTAAGGGTGAGGGGCAGCGCCAACGCTGGATAGCGACAAACCGACAACGGCAACGGGACAACTGAGATGAACTACTGGCTGTTCAAATCCGAACCTTCGGTCTTCTCCTTCGAGGACCTCAAGGCCAAGGGCAAGGCCGGCACGCAGTGGGACGGCGTGCGCAATTATGCGGCGCGCAACAACATGAAGGCGATGCAGATCGGCGATCTCGGCTTCTTCTACCATTCCAATGACGGGCTGGACATCGTCGGCATCGCCGAAGTCTGCGCTCTGGCCCATCAGGACAGCACCACCGACGATCCCCGCTGGGAGTGCGTCGACATCCGCGCCTTCAAGGCCATGCCGAAGCCGGTGACGCTGGAGCAGGCCAAGGCCAATCCAAAGCTGGCCGACATGGCGCTGGTGCGGCTCGGGCGGCTGTCTGTGCAGCCGGTGACGCCGGCCGAATGGCAAGAGGTTTGCCGCATGGGCGGCCTGACGCCGGCGCCATGACGGCGCTGACGCCGGACAGCGCCAGGAAATTCATCCTCGACAACACGGCGCTGATGGCGCCGCCGCATGTGCCGGAGATCCGCCTGCACCTGGCCGACGAGGCGCACGAACTGTGGCAGCGGACCGAGGACGAGCTGACCGAAATCGGCCTGCCGCCACCCTTCTGGGCTTTTGCCTGGGCCGGCGGCCAAGGCCTTGCCCGCTACATCCTCGACAATCCGGCGGCGGTGCGCGGCAAGCGCGTGCTGGACTTCGCCTCCGGCTCCGGCCTTGTCGCCATTGCCGCGGTGAAGGCCGGAGCTGCCGAGGTGATCGCCGCCGATATCGACCCATTCTGCGCGACCGCGATCCGCCTCAATGCCGAGGCAAATGGGACCGAGATAAAATTCCTCATCGGTGACTGCATCGGCAGCGATGCCGGCTGGGACGTGGTGCTGGCCGGCGACGTCTTCTACGACAAAACTTTCGCCGACAGGCTGATGCCGTGGTTCGTCGCGCTGAAGGCGCGCGGTGCCGACATTCTCGTCGGCGATCCCGGCCGCTCCTATCTGCCGAAGACCGGGCTGGAGCCGCTTGCCGTCTACGAAGTGGCGGTGACCCGGGCGCTGGAGGCCGCCGAGGTCAAGCGCACCACCGTCTGGCGCCTTGCTTGACGGCATCGCCGAACAGGCGTTCCATCGCGCAATCGACCGGAGGGAACCATGGATTTTTCAGCAATCAATTGGCTGGCGGTAATCGTCGCCGCCGTCGTGGCGTGGTTGTTCGGCGCGGCCTGGTACATGGGCTTGAGCAAGCCGTGGCTGAAGGCCGCCAAGCTTGATCCGGCGACGATGAGCAAATCGATGCTGCCCTTCGTCGTCTCCTTCATCGCGGAGCTCGTCATGGCGCTGGTCATGTCGCTGATCATCGGCGCCGTAACCGGCGGCGAGCCGAGCCTGCTTGCCGGGGTGATCTTCGGCTTCGTTCTCTGGCTGGGGTTCGTCGCCACCACGCTTTCGGTCAACCATCGTTACGAAGGTTTCGGCTGGGATCTGACGCTCATCGATGTTGGTCACTGGCTCGGCGTGCTGCTTCTCATCGGCGCGGTGATCGGCTGGTTCGGCGCGGCGGCGGGCTGACCGTCAGCTCGGGGTCCTGGCGATTTCCTCGAGAAGCCAATCGCGAAAGGCGACGATGCGCGGATCATTCGCCGCGGTCTCCGGATAGACCAGGAAATAGGCGAATTCGGGCGCGACCTTGATGCCGAGTTCGAACGGCCGGATCAGCCTACCTTCCGAAAGGTCGTTTGCCACCATGGCGAAATCGGCGAGCGCGACCGCGTTGCCGTCGAGCGCGGCCTGGACGGCATCCGTCGAATTGCCGAACACGATGGTCCGGCTGTCGTCGAAATCGTCGACGCCCGCCGCCGCCATCCACATGCTCCAATTCGGCCAGGTGACGCCCTGGCGTGACCACTCGATATGGGCCAGCGTATGATGGAACAGGTCGCGCGGCTCCTTGAGCGGCGGCCCTGACCGCAGCAAGGCCGGGCTGCAGACGGGGATGATGACGTTTTCGAACAGCCGGTGCGAGCGAAGCCCCGGATATTTGCCGGTGCCGAAACGGATGCCGAGATCGACGTCGTCGCGATCGAAGTCGCGCACCTCGTAACTGATGTCGAAACGCAGCTCGATTGCCGGATGCTGCTTGCGAAAATCGTCGACGCGCCGCATCAGCCACTTCGTCGCGAATTGCGCATCGAGGGTGACCTTCAGCAGCGCCGATCCGCGCGCCGTCTTCTGCGCCCGTGAGACGGCCCGGCCAAGCAGGTCGAGCGCATCGGTCGAAGCTTCGAACAGCACCGCGCCCGCCTCGGTCAGCCGGATCGTGCGGCTGGTGCGTGTGAACAGCACGATGCCGAGCTGATCCTCGATTTCCTTGATCTGATGGCTGACCGCTGCCGGCGTCAGGCCGAGCTCGTCGGCGGCGCGGGTGAAATTGAGGTGCCGCGCCGCTGCCTCCAGCGTCCGCAGCGCACGGGTTCCAGGCAGCAGGCGCGCCATCAGTGCCAGACGAGGAGGGTTCGGTCGAGGGTTCGGTCGAGCATTCCAATCATCAAACAGAACTTGAAGATGCAGAAAAAACTACTCGTTTCCCGTTTGAATTTCAATCCGCCATGATCTGAGCATCGAAGAAACATCAAACCGGATTTGATGTCCGGAGAAGCGGATTGCACCATGTCTGACATCGCCTTGCGCTCGGTAACCCTCCGCCCGGCCTGGCTGCGCGCCGTGCTTGACTGGCTTCGGCACGCAAAAATCGCGGTCAATCTTCCCTACCAAAATGTCGAGGATCTCTCCGATCGCCAGCTTCGCGACATCGGCGGCGAACGCAAGGACATCGCACGCGCCATGGACCGCGAACTCGGCCGGCTCGGCCTTCTCGACATCGGGTGGCAAAGGAGTAGGGGAGTAGGGGAGTAGGGGAGTAGGAAAGCTAAGCGGCGCGCCCGCCCCTGTCTCTACTCTTACTGCCCTACTCCCCTATTCCCCTATTCCCTCACCTCACCACCCTTACCACCGTCCGCTCTGACAGCAGCGGCAGCAGCCGCGCCATGGTGCGGGCGGTTACCGCGACGCAGCCTTGCGTCGGCGTGAAGCCGGGGCGCGCCAGGTGGAAGAAGATGGCGCTGCCGCGCCCGCGCCGGCGCGGCACAATGTTCCAGTCCAGCACCAGGCAGGCGTCATAGAGATCGTCGGTGCGCAGCATCCGCTCATGGCTGGCGCCATAGGGGATTTTGACCGGGCGGTTGTAGTTGCGGTCCCCAGGCACTTCGCACCAGCCGAGGTCGCGGCCGATCGGCGTCATCGCCAGCCGCGTCCGGCGGCCGCCGGCAAAACGGTCGCCGCGAAAATATCCCGACAATATCCGCATCGAGGCAAGCGGCGTGGCGCCGTCGCCCTCGCGCTTGCCGGCCGAGATGCCGCCATGCCCCAGCGCACATGGAAACACCAGTTTGCCGGCCTGCAGAAAGCCCTGGCTGGGTTGGCCGGGGCGCGCGCGCACGGTGAGCACGGTGAGCCCTTTCGGCAAAATTGCACCGACTGCATTGCGATCGTGTTTTTTCTTGTATGATCGTGCCACGGAACAAATCACTGTGAACGGCTGTTGTGCCGGTCAGCTTCCGCATAAACAGGCAGCGGTCAACTGAAATCTCTTTTCAAAACAACGGATTGATCCATGACTTCACGCACCATTCTGATCGTCGACGACGATGACGACCTGCGCGGCACCCTTGTCGAGCAATTGTCGCTTTATGAGGAATTCGATGTCCTGCAGGAAGCGACCGCCGCCAAAGGCGTCGCCACGGCGCGTGGCGGGCTCATCGACCTGCTCATCATGGATGTCGGCCTGCCCGACATGGATGGCCGCGAGGCGGTAAAGATATTGCGCAAGGGCGGCTACAAGGCGCCGATCATCATGCTGACCGGCCATGATACCGATTCCGACACCATCCTTGGCCTCGAGGCCGGCGCCAACGACTATGTGACGAAGCCGTTCCGTTTTGCCGTGCTGCTGGCCCGCATCCGCGCGCAGTTGCGCCAGCACGAACAGAGCGAGGACGCCACTTTCTCGGTCGGCCCCTACACGTTCAAGCCCAGCCAGAAGCTTCTGATCGACCCGCGCGGCGCCAAGGTGCGATTGACCGAAAAGGAAGCCTCGATCATCAAATATCTCTACCGTGCCGACCAGAAGGTGGTGACCCGCGACGTGCTGCTGGAGGAAGTCTGGGGCTACAATTCCGGCGTCACCACGCATACGCTCGAAACTCACGTCTACCGGCTGCGCCAGAAGATCGAGCGCGATCCTTCCAACGCGGAAATTCTCGTGACAGAAAGCGGCGGCTACAAGCTGGTTCCTTAAACATTTCATTATTCAAATAAGCGATCCGGGCGGGGCGCTTTTCGGGTACGGTCCTGAGGCTGGAGGTGGTTTTGGATCGGCCTCGTAGGGGAGGAGTCGGACTGACGGTTCGGGGACATAGCTAGATGGCGCTGGATGACGACATCCGCATCCTGTCCACCGTGAGGCTCTTCGAGGGCTTTACGCAGGAACAGCTGCGTCTGCTCGCCTTCGGCGCCGAAACCACCATGTTGAAAGCCGACCACAAGCTTTACCGCGAGGACGACGAGGCTGATTCGGCCTACATCGTGGTCAGCGGCCGCATCGTCCTCTACCGCGAGCACGACGGCGAGCGCATCCCGATCGGCACCGTCGGCCCCGGCACCATGCTCAGCGAACTGGCGCTGATCGCCGACACCAACCGGCTGACCAGCGCCTCCGCCGAAATCGATTCGGAAGTGCTGCGGCTCAGCCGCAAGATGTTCCGCCGCATCCTCGAGGAATACCCGGAACTGGCGGTTCACCTGCACCAGCGCATTTTGGAGGATTTCCAGGCGATGATTCGCCGCATCGAGGAACTTGGGCCGCGTTTTGCCGGCTAATATAGCGCCTCTGGCCTAACCAGATCGACTTCGGAACTGCGAGGGCTCAGGGCCGGTGCGTTGCGGAAACAAGCTCGGCCTTGCGCCGTGCCGTCTCCAGTCCGAGCGCAATGAAGCGGCGCGCATGTTTGGCCAGCTCGATGTTGTCGGTCCACAGATTGCGCCAGATCGCGGTTTTCCGCGACAGGTTCGCGTCGACGATTTCCGAGGAGAAGGATTCGAAGCTGAGGTCGTCGCTGTAACCGATGGCGGTCAGCGCATCGAATATCGCGGCAAAATCGATATTGCCGGTGCCGAGGAAACCGCGATGGCTCTCGCCGATATGGACATAGCCGATCTTCCCGACCGCATTGCGAATGGCCAAGCCGACATCGGCCTCCTCGATGTTCATGTGGAAGCTGTCGAGATGCAGGAAGATATTGTCGGAGCCGCTGTCCGCGATGAAGGCCATGCCTTGCGCGGCGGTGTTGAGCAGATTGCTTTCGAAGCGGTTGACGATTTCGAGGTTGAGGGTGACGCCGGCTGATTTTGCCGTGTCCGCCACCTCGGCCAGCGTGCCGGCGCTGCGGTTCCACTGGTCATGCGTCGGCGCCTCGCTCTGCAAGCCGTGGCTGGTGCTGAGGATGCCGGCAACCTTCTGGCCGCCGAGATCGCGGGTCAGCGCGATCGTACGTTCCAGGATTTCGACGCCGTGCGCGGCAATCGTTTTGTCGGCGCTCGAAATATCGCCGTCGGCCGGCAATCCAATGCTGATCGCAACGCCGAGGCCGAGATCGGCGATCCGCTTGGCCAAGCCGTCAATGTCGACATTGGCGGGGTCGAGATAGGAGAATTCGATCAGGTCGAAGCCGGCTTCCCTGGTGTTGGCCAGCGTCCGCTCGAGGTCGCCCTGCGCCGAGCTCGCCGACCAGACGAATGAGTGGATTCCGATGCGCGACATGATCGTCTCCGGTTATTTCCAGCTGACCCAAGTCCAAAGCGGTTTTGGCAATCCGATGCTCGGACAAAAAGGTGGGGCCGGGCCTACCCGCCCCCCCACGGGTGGGGGGCTTAGCGAGCCGCGGTCCAGCCCTTGTAATCCTTCAAATTGTCGGCCGTGATCAGCTTCGGGTCGAGCAGCACAGTCGGCTCGGCCGGCTTCTTGCCGGCAAGCAGGTCAGCCGCCATCGTCAGCGACTGGCCGGCCATCACATAGGGATCCTGCGAGGCCGAGGCCTTGATCATCGACGTGCCGGAGGCGAGTTCCTTCTCGATATCGGGTGCACCGTCGACCGCGGTGAAGATGAACTCCGAGCGGTTGAGCTGCTTGGCCGCAAGCTGGGCGCCGATCGCCGTCGGATCGTTGATGGCGAAGACCGCGTCGATCTTGTCGAAACGCGTCAGCAGCGACTGGAACACTTTCAGGCCGCCGTCACGCGAGCCTTCGGCGTTCTGGTCGTCGGAAAGGATCTTGATGTCGGGGTGCTTTGCCAGCACGTCCTTGCAGCCCTTGACCCGCTCCAGGATCGACGACGAGGCCGGGCCATTGAGGATGACATAGTCGCCCTTGCCGCCGGTATTATCGACCAGATACTGGCACGCCTCTTCGCCGGCCTTGACGTTGTTGGTCATCACGGTGACGTCGGCGCCCGGCGCCGAAACGTCGAAAGCGGCAACGACGATGCCGGCCGCCTGCGCCTTCTTCACCGCCGGCGCGATCGCCTTGGCATCGACTGCGTTGAGCATGATGACGTCGACACCGGCAGCGATGAAGGAATCGACCTGCGATACCTGCTTGTTGAGATCGTAGTCGGCCGATACCGAGGTCACCTGCACATTCGGGTTGATCTTCTTGGCCGCGTCCTCGATGCCCTTGATGGTGGCGACGAAGAACGGGTTGCCGAGCAGTCCGACCGAGATGCCGACCTTGTTCAGATCCTTTGCCGATGCCGGCGCGATGACGGCGGCCGCAAGGGCGACGCCGCAGAGCAGTTTAGCGATGGTCTTCATTGTTTTATTTTCCTCCTGATGCCCCGCGCCTCTCACGGTGCGTTACACATGAAACCGGCTCGTTGGATGCCGGCGACTAAGGGCCATCACGTTCTTGCTCCTGCCTGGAGCCGGTAGCGGTCGAGGGCGACCGCCACGATGATGACCAATCCCTTGATGATGTACTGCCAGATGTCCGAAACACCGGCGAGGATGAGCCCGTTGGACAGCACGGCGATGATCAGGCCGCCGATCAGCGTGCCCCAGATCGAGCCGACACCGCCGACGAAACTGGTGCCGCCGAGGATGACTGCGGCAATGGCGTCGAGTTCGTAGGACTGGCCGAGCTGAAGCCCGTTGGCGGCATAGAGCCGGGCCGCCGACATGGCGCCGCCAAGGCCGGCCAGAAGGCCGGAAACGCCGTAGACGAAGAGCAGCACCAGCGGCACCTTGATGCCGGTCAGCCTGGCGGCCTCGGCGTTGCCGCCGACGGCGTAGATCCAGGTGCCGAGCACGGTGCGCTTGAGCACCAGCCAGGACAGGACGACGACCGCCAGCGCGATGATTACCAGCCACGGAATGCCGAACAGCGAACCGTTGCCGATGAAGTCGAACGGCAGGTCCGCGTTGAACACCGTCGTGTCCTGGCCGAGCAGGCGGGCGACGCCGCGCACGGCGGTCAGCGATCCCAGCGTGACGATGAAGGGCGGCAGCTTGATATAGGCGATCAGCAGACCGTTGATGACGCCGAAACCGAGCCCGACGAGAATGGCCGCTGGCACGCCCAGCAGTCCCCAATCGGGCACCAGCGACACCATCACCGCCACCATCGCCGAGGCGGCAAGGATCGAGCCGACGGACAGGTCGATGCCGCCGGTCAGGATGACGAAGGTCATGCCGGCGGCCAGCACGATGTTGATCGACGATTGCTGCATGACGATCAGCAGATTGGTCTGGGTGAAAAAGCGCGGATTGATGAACTGGAAGCCGACCGCCAGCAGGATCAGGATCGGCAGCATGCCGAGTGCGGCAATGGCGGTACGCCACCTCGTGCTCCTGCCGACCGCCCGGTCGTCCGCTTTCATCGTGTCGGCCACCTTGTCGGTCATCGCTGAGCCGCTCCCGTTGCAAGTTCCATGATCGCTTCCTGCCGCAGCGGCTCGCCCTCCGACGCCGTCACCTCGCCGGCAATGGTGCCGTCGCGCATCACCAGCACGCGGTCGGCGATGCCGATCACCTCCGGCAGTTCGCTGGAGATCATCAGGATGGCGATGCCTTTCTTGGCCAGGTTGTCGATCAGCCGATAGATTTCCGACTTGGCCCCGACATCGACGCCGCGGGTCGGCTCATCGAGGATGACGACCTGCGGCTCGGTTTCCAGCAGGCGGGCGAGCAGCACCTTCTGCTGGTTGCCGCCCGACAGCGAGCCGGCATTGGCCTGCACCGAGCTGGTGCGGATGGAGAGGTCTGACACCGCCTTGGCGGCGCGCTTTTCGGCAGCCGTGAAGTCGCGCAAACCGCCGGCCTTCGCGTCCTTTGCCAGCACGCCCATGCTGATATTGTCGGAGATCGACATGTCGAGAAACAGGCCAAGTTGCTTGCGGTCCTCGGTCAGGTAGGCGATGCCGGCATCGAGCGCCTCGCTCGGCGAACCGATGGATATCGGTTTGCCGCCGAGCTCCAGCATGCCTGATGTGTGCCTGTCGGCGCCGAAGATCAGCCGTGCCAGTTCGGTGCGGCCCGAGCCGACCAGGCCGGCCAGTGCCAGCACCTCGCCCTTGTGGAGGTCGAAGGAACAATTCTTTATGAGATTGCCGTCCGACATGCCGCGCACCGACAGCGCGATGGCGCGCTTGCTGTCCGGCGGACGGTGATCCTTCTTGTAGAACGTCGACAGATCGCGCCCGACCATCATCGATACCAGGCGCGAGGCGTTCAGGTCGGCGCGGTCGAGCGTGCCGACATAGCCGCTGTCGCGTAGCACGCTGACGCGGTCGGCGAGCTGGTAGACCTCTTCCATGCGGTGGCTGATGTAGATAATGGCGATGCCTTGCGACTTCAGCGTCGCGATCACGTCGAACAGCCGGTCGGTCTCACGCGAGGTCAGCGACGTGGTCGGCTCGTCCATGACGATGATGCGCGCATTGGTCGACAGCGCGCGGGCGATTTCCACCAGCTGTCGCTCGCCGAGCGACAGGCTTGCGACCGGAGTGCGCGCCGAGAAGGTCACGCCGAGCCGCGCGATGATCTCGCTGGCGCGCCGATTGCACTGCTCGCGGTCGACAACGCCGAACCGTCGCGGCTCGTTGCCGAGAAAAATGTTCTGCGCTACCGACAGATTAGGCGCCAGCGACAGCTCCTGATATATGACCGCAATGCCGGCGGCGCGCGCCTTGATCGGGTCGCCCGTCGCGGCCGGCACGCCGTCGATCAGGATTTCGCCGCCGGGGTCCGGCCGGTAGGCGCCGGACAGCACCTTCATCAGCGTCGACTTGCCGGCACCGTTTTCGCCCATCAGCGCGTGCAGCTCGCCGGCGTGAACGGTCAGCGACACATCGTGCAAGGCGCGGATCGCAGCGAACGTCTTGGAGATGTGGCGCATCTCCAGCACCGGCTGGCGCACCGTCTCGATCCGCGCGGCGGCGCTCATCGCGCACCTCCTGCAGCTGCGCTGGCCACAGCCCGGTCGGCGGCAAGGCCGCGCCAGTCGTTGCGATAGCCAGCAAGGCCGCTGAAACTTGCCGCATGCACCGCCTCCGGCGCTTCGGTGGCAAACTCGCGTCCGACGCTTTCGAAGGCAAGTGCGGCAGCACCGGTGGCGCTGCCCTCCAGCGTTGCGCCCTGCAGGAAAGCCTGCCCGGGCCGCAACTGCGCCAGCAACGCGGCAAGCAGCCCGCCATTGTTCAGGCCGCCGTCGACGATCACTGTGTTGTCCGAATGGATCAACTCGAGGCACAGATCGACCATCAGCGCGACATAGAGCAGCGCCATGGCCGCGCGTTCCTCGGCATTGGGCGTACGCCCGACCAGTTCGCCGCGGCGGTGCGGCATCGGGCCCCCGGGCGCGAAGCTCGGCAGCGCCATAATGCCGGCGTCGATCACCCGTTGTATCGATGAAGGCGCGATTGCGCCCTGCCAGCCAGCGCTGATCGTGGCGAATTCGCGCCCGCCCATGAAGCGGACGGTTGGCACCGGGCCGCCATCGACATCGACATTGACCAGCATGTCGCGCTCGCAGTCGAGTGCGTCGAGCGGGCAGTCGGGATTGAGCACGACCACCCAGGTGCCGGTCGAGACCACGGTCACCGGCCCGAGCTGCTGCTGGCGGTAGGCATGGAGCGCGGCATTGCTGTCGTGGACGCCATTATGGATGGCGACTGGCTTCGCGGCCTGGCCGAAGCGCTGCTCACCGATCACCGCGCCGGCACGCTCGAAGGCGGGCATCTGGCCGCGCCAGCCCTCGGCATCGACCAGCGAGCTGAAATCGCGTTTGCGCGGTGCCCATAAATGCGAGTGGCAGCCAAGATACGACACTTCCGATACCGGCCGGCCGCCAAACCGCCAGCTCCAATATTGGGGGTAGCCGAGGATCGATTTCGCTGCGGCGAAGGCACCGGGCTCCACCTCGTTCAGCCACAACATGTGGCGGCCGTAGTTGAAGCCAAGCGGGAGGCGCGGCGAAAAGGTCTCGGCAAAATCCGGAATGCGGCGGTCGATCTGCGCGGCGATTTCAGCTGGCGGTTCCTGCTCGTAATCGAGGATCGGATGCGTCAGCGCGGCTTCGTCGACCAACGCGAAGGTGCAGCCATGGCCGGATACCATCAGCCCTTCCAGGCCATGCGTGTCGACTGCATCATCGATGGCGCGAGCCGCCCAGTCATGCAGCGCTGGCTCGTCGAGCACGCTGAAGCCGCCTTTGCGGATCCAGCTCGGCTGGCTGCGGCGCTCGTCGAGGATCTGTCCGTCCTGGCCGAAGACGAACAGCTTCGAATTGGTCTTGCCGAAATCGAGGACGGCGATGTTCACTGGGCGCCTCCCGAGGAAGCCGCGATCCGCACCATGACGCCGGCATCTTCGAGCATGCGGGCATCTGTCTCGGACAGGCCGTCATCGGTGACTAGCGTGCCGATCCGCGACAGCGGCAGTGCCACATTGCGCGCGTGGATCGACAGTTTTCGGCTGTCGGCCAGCACGACGATCTGGTCGGCGCAGAGGCTGAGCTCGACGATCGAGCGGACCAGCAGCGGGTGCGATTCCAGAAGGCCTTCCTGGCCGATGCCTTGCGCGCCGAGAAAGAACTTCGAGGCGTAGAACGGCACCGTCTGCGTCAGCGAATGGATGATGCCCGGCTCGCGGTGCAGTTCGCCGCCGGCGACGGTGAGGCTGCAATGGCCGTGGTCGCTGAGATAGGCCGCGAGCGGCATCGAGTTGGTGTAGAGCCGGATGTTGCGGTCGGCGAGCTTGACGCCGAGATGGAAGCAGGTCGAACCGCCATGCACGATGACCGCGTCGCCGTCGCGCACCATGGTGGCGGCGAGAGCGGCGATCTGCCGCTTGGCCTCGACGGCGAGGTCGCGGTTCTCGTCATAGGGCCTGGCATAGGCGACGCCGGCTTGCGAAGCGCCATCGAGCGCCGAGATGCCGCCATAGACCTTGCGCGCTTCGCCAGCCTCGTCGATCTTGTCGATGTCGCGCCGCACCGTCGCCGCCGATACGCCAAGCCGCTCCTGCAGCTCGCGCACCGATGCGAAAGGCCGGTCCCGCAAAAGCTCGACAATCTGACGCTGGCGGCCGGAGTCGCTCAACCCTTACCTCCCAATGCGCTTGCCTCCCAAGCATTTTGCACGGCATTGCCGTTTTGCATGGCAATTGGTGCAACTTACTCAACGGCCCTCGGATTGCAAGCCTGATTTGACGCGATAACATCACTGTTGACGTAACTTACTCGCATCTGCGATACCAGCATGGGTCTTCGTCCCGGCACCGGGACGTCCAAAGCCGTGGGCCACGCGGCCGGATTGTAGAGGAATTTCGATGACGATCAGTGCGGATGCGCAGGAACTGGCAGCGCTGCGGTCGCTTTCGGCCGCCATCGGCAGCGACCCGCATCTGACCCAGGCCGCCGGCGGCAACACCTCGCTGAAAGCCGGCGACACGCTCTGGATCAAGGCCTCCGGCACCTGGCTGAAGGACGCGCTCATCGCCGACATCATGGTGCCGGTCGGCATCCCGCCATTGCTCGACGCCATCAAACGGCGCGACCCGGCCGCCGAACAGCCGCAGGCCTTCACTGTCGACGCCCTCAACGCGCGCGGCTTGCGCCCGTCGATCGAGACCACCGTGCATGCGCTGATGCCGCAGCGCATCGTTCTGCATGTTCACTGCGTCGAGACCATTTCGCTGGCCGTGCAGGCCGACTGCGAGGCCGAGGCGGCCAGGCGGCTCAACGGCCATCAATGGGCGTATATTCCCTATCGCCGGCCGGGACTGCCGCTCGCGCAGGGTATCGCCGAGCGCCTTCGGCCAGGCGTGGATATCCTGATCCTCGGCAATCACGGCCTGGTCGTTGCAGCCGAGACCGTCGCCGCGGCCGACATGCTGCTGCGGCGCGTGACACGACTGTTGGCGCGGCCGCCGCGCCAGGTGGCGGAACCGGACATCGCGGCATTGACGGCGCGCGCCGGCGACAGCGACTACAGATTGCCGGCGGACGTTGAGGCGCATGCGGTGGCGATCGACCCCGAAAGCTGCCGCATGGCTTCGGGTGGCAGCCTCTACCCCGACCACGTCATCTTTCTCGGCGAAGGCTCGGTCGTGGCGAGACCGGACGAGGGTGTGAAGCGCGTCATCGAGCGCTGCGGCGCCGCACCCGTGGCGATCCTGTTTCCTGGACTCGGCGTGCTGATGCGCGGCGACGCCGGCGCCGGTGCCGACGCCATGCAGCGCTGCCTTTCCGACGTGACGGCGCGGATCGATGTCGCGGCGAAGCTGAATTATCTGACAGCGGCGGAGAATGACGAACTGATCAACTGGGACGCCGAAAAATATCGCCAGAAGCTCAATGCCGGAGGCAGCTGACATGCCGCGTTCGTCTGGTCCGCTTGCCATCGGCATCGACATCGGCACATCCGGCGCGCGCGCCGTCGCCATGCGTCCGGATTTTTCCATTGCCGCGCATTCCGCTATTGCCCTCGAGCGATTTGGGCCGAACGGCCGTGACCCCGCAATATGGTGGGAGGCGGTCGGCGCGACGTTGGCGGAACTGCTCAAATGTATCGATCGCGCGGCAGTGCGCTCGATCGCCGTCGACGGTACGTCGGGCACGCTGCTGCCGGTCGACGGCGCCGGGCGGCCGCTGGCCGAACCGCTGATGTACAACGACAAGGTCGCTGACGACACTCTCCTGACAGCAATAGCCGGCGCGGCACCGGCAACGAGCGCTGCACTCGGGGCGACCTCCGGTCTCGCCAAGGCGCTGTCTTTCCAGCACCTGCCCGGCGTCGCCACTGTGCTGCACCAGGCAGACTGGATCGCCGGACAGTTTTCCGGCCGCTTCGATGTCAGCGACGAGAACAACGCCCTGAAGACCGGCTACGACGTCGAGGCCCGGCGCTGGCCGGACTGGATCGCGGCGACCGGCATGCGCATGGAATTCCTGCCCTGCGTCGTGCGGCCGGGCGGTGTCACGGGCACGCTCACCGCCAGCGCCGCGAAAATGTTCGGCCTGCCGCGTGACGTGGCCGTGGTCGCCGGCACCACCGATGGCTGTGCGTCGTGCCTGGCAACCGGCGCGACGGCGGCGGGCGACGGCGTTACCGCGCTCGGCTCGTCGCTGACCATCAAGATCCTCTCCGACCGGCCGATCTCGGCGCCGCAATTCGGCATCTACAGCCATCGGCTGGGTGACACCTACCTGGCGGGCGGCGCCTCGAACTCCGGCGGCAAGGTGCTGGCCCAGCATTTCCCCGTCGCCCGCATTGTCGAACTCAGCAAAAAAATCGACCCGGCGACGAAGACCGGCCTCGATTATTACCCGCTGCCGGCGCCGGGCGAACGCTTCCCCATAGCCGATCCGGCGCTGCCGCCGCGCCTCGAGCCGCGGCCCGCCGACGACGCCGACTATCTGAAAGCGATGTTCGAGGGTATTGCGGCGATCGAAGCGCTCGGCTATCGCCGGCTTGCCGAACTCGGCGCCCCCCGGCTGACATCGGTCAGGAGCGTCGGCGGCGGTGCGGCCAATCCGGCCTGGACAGCGATCCGGCAGCGCAAGCTTGGCGTCGCTCTCGTGCCGGCTCTTTCGGAGGAGGCCGCTGCCGGCACGGCGCGGCTGGCGCTGATGGGCGCAAGCGCAGCGGGGCTTTTATGACGGCCAAGGCAATTCAACACCTCGACGGCATCGCCGCGCTGACCGACCGCTATCAGGTGTTCCTGCTCGACCAATTTGGTGTGCTGCACGACGGCACCAGCGCCTATCCAGGTGCTGTCGAAGCGTTGTCGGCACTCAAGCGCGCCGGCAAGACCATCGTACTGATCTCGAATTCCGGCAAGCGGGCGCAACCCAATGAGCACCGCCTGCTGAAGCTCGGCTTCGAACCGGGAAGCTGGGATCACTTTGTCTCCTCCGGCGAGGTGGCGTGGCGCTCCTTCCACCAAATGGCAGCCTCCGGAGCCCTGCGCCCGCAGACAAAATGCCTGCTGATCCGCCGCGACAATGACCGTTCGGCTGTCGACGGCCTGCCCTTCGTCCTGGCCAAGGACGGCGACGATGCCGAACTGGTGCTGATTTCCGCCAGCGAGGGCGATCGCTACGACCTCGACCATTATCGCCGGCTTCTTGGTCCGGCGGCGGCGCGGCGGGTGCCATGCTTCTGCACCAATCCCGACAAGATCATGCTGACTGCCGTCGGCCCTCGCTTCGGCGCCGGCCGGCTCGCCGATCTCTATGAGAGCCTCGGCGGCAGCGTGGTGCGCATTGGCAAGCCCAATCCGCAGATATTCGAGGCAGCGCTGGCACTGGCGGGCCACCCGGAGCGCGACAGCGTGGTCTGCGTCGGCGACAGCGTCGAGCACGACATCGCCGGCGGCAACGGCGTCGGTGTCGCGACGACGCTGGTCCTGTCGGGCATATTGGCGGGGGCGCCTGACCTGGAGGACGTTTTCGCCACGCTGAACGCCCGTCCCGACTACATCGCGGATAGCTTCAGGTTTCGCTGAGGCGAGACAAAGCTAATCCAGGTTGAAACGCCCGATCACCGGCACATGGTCCGAGGGCCGTTCCCAGCCGCGCGCCGGCCGCAGGATTTCATAGCCGGCAAAATGCGGCACCAGGTTTGGCGACGACCAGACATGGTCGAGGCGGCGGCCGCGATTTGAGGCCTGCCAATCCTGGGCGCGATAGCTCCACCAGGTGTAGAGTTTCTCCTCGTAAGGCACATTGAGCCGCATCAGGTCGATCCAGTCGCCGGCGAGCCGCATTGCCTCGAAGTTTTCCGTCTCGACCGGCGTATGGCTGACGACATTGAGGAGCTGCTTGTGCGACCAGACATCGTGCTCGAGCGGCGCGATGTTGAGGTCGCCGACCAGGATCGAGCCGGAGTGCTCGTCATGCTCGGCCCGCACGGCGTTCATCTCGGCAACGAAATCGAGCTTGTGCTTGAACTTGCGGTTGACGGCCGGGTCGGGCTCGTCGCCGCCGGCCGGAACGTAGAAATTGTGCAGCAGGATCGTTTTGCCGCCGGCGTTGACGGTGACCGACAGATGCCGGCTGTCGTCGATCTCGCAGAAGCGGCGCTTTTCGACCACCTCGATCGGCCGCCGCGCTATGGTGGCAACGCCGTGATAGCCCTTCTGGCCATGGAAGGCGATGTGCTCGTAGCCGAGCTTGCGGAACGCCTTCTCCGGAAACAATTCGTCCGGAACCTTGGTTTCCTGCAGGCAGAGCACGTCCGGCGCCAGCGCGGCCCGCAGGCGCTCGACGATCGGCATGCGCAGCCGGACGGAGTTGATGTTCCAGGTAGCGACGGAAAACGGCATGTGGGGTTCCGGACAACGCAAGATCCGCCGGATGGCTCCGACGGAAGTCAATCGCGGAAACTACTGCCAGCCGCGCACCGCAAAAACAAGCCGGCGCTTGGCCGAGCCTGTCATGGTCGAGTCCGGTGCTGCCCCTCATCCGTCTGCCGACACCTTCTCCCCGTATAGTGACGGGGAGAAGGGGCTGGCCGCACGCTTGGTGCTCTTTTTGCAATGCGAAAAATTGGCGAAACCGACGATGAGAGCGCCCCTCTCCCCGTCACTATACGGGGAGAGGATGCCGGCAGGCAGGTGAGGGGCGGCGCTGACGCCCGAAGAGAATTTACCGCGTCTTGGTGTTCAGCTCGCGGTTCGCCGTATAGTCGATGGCGAAGGTGTCGGGGGCGAAGCTGACGCCCTCCTTGGTGTTGAAGATCATCACCGTCGTGTCCTTGCCTTGCGCATCGGTGATGGTCCACTGCCGCAATTCATAAGATTTCGGATCGAACATCATGGTGATCTTCGAATTGCCGAACACCGATTTGTCGGCAAGCTGGATGGTGGTGAGATCGTCCTCTTCCTTGACGCTTCTGACGCGCCCGCCGGACAGATCGATCTTGTCGTCGAGCAGCAGCTTCAGCGGCGTCTTCGACAGCGGATAGAGGTCGGAGGTCCGCAGCTTCTTGTTGAGGATGACCACCGACTTGCCATCGGAAATCACTCTGAAATTCGAGGCGCCGTCGTAATTGAAGCGGATCTTGCCCGGCCGTTCCAGAAAGAACTTGCCGCCGGTCTGCTCGCCCTTGGGTCCGAACTGCACGAACTCGCCGCTCATCGATTTGACCGAGGAGAAATGATCGGCGATCTTCTGCGCCGTCGCCGGAACCGCTGCTTGCGCCGACGCCAGCAACTGGAAGCCGGGCACGACATTGGCGGCCGCCGCACCGGCCAGGACCAGGCCGAGGCCGAGCACCTGCCGGCGGGTTGGGGCGAAATCCCTGCTTGGGGCGAGAGTTGCGTTTTTCATGCCGGTCACCATCATCTGATTGCTTGCTCGTTATATTGGTCTGGCCCCCCAGTTGGGCTTAAGTTTGGCGGCCGCACGGCGCCCGTCGTTGCAACGCGCCAAAAGGTTCAAAGTTGCCGGCGCGGACGCGCTCTAGAACTTGTCGTCCTCCGTCGGCACCAGGATTTCGCGTTTTCCGGCATGGTTGGCCGGGCCGACAATGCCTTCCTTCTCCATCTTCTCGATGATCGAGGCGGCGCGATTGTAGCCGATGCCGAGCCGGCGCTGGATGTAGCTGGTAGAGGCCTTGCCGTCGCGCAGCACCACCGCGACCGCCTGGTCGTAGGGATCGTCGGAATCCTCGAAATTACCGCCGTCGCCGCCGCCACTGCCTTTGCCCGTCGGCTCATCGTCATCCTTGTCGTCGTCCTCGGTGATGGCGTCGAGATATTCCGGCACGCCCTGCAATTTCAGATGCGCGACAATCCTCTCCACCTCGTCGTCGGAGACGAAGGGACCGTGCACGCGCTGGATGCGGCCGCCGCCGGCCATGTAGAGCATGTCGCCCATGCCGAGCAGCTGTTCGGCGCCCTGCTCGCCCAGGATGGTGCGGCTGTCGATCTTCGATGTCACCTGGAAGGAGATGCGGGTCGGGAAATTCGCCTTGATGGTGCCGGTGATGACATCGACCGACGGCCGCTGCGTCGCCATGATGACATGGATGCCAGCGGCGCGCGCCATCTGCGCCAGGCGCTGCACCGCGCCTTCGATGTCCTTGCCGGCGACCATCATCAAATCGGCCATCTCGTCGATGATGACGACGATGTAGGGCATCGGCTCGAGGTCGAGGTTCTCCGTCTCGTAGATCGCCTCGCCGGTTTGGCGGTCGAAGCCGGTCTGCACGGTGCGCGAGATCCTTTCGCCCTTTTTCTCGGCCTGCTGCACGCGCGCGTTGAAGCCGTCGATGTTGCGGACGCCGACCTTGGACATCTTGCGGTAGCGGTCCTCCATCTCCCGCACGGTCCATTTCAGCGCCACCACCGCCTTCTTCGGATCGGTGACGACCGGCGTCAGAAGATGCGGAATGCCGTCATAGACCGAGAGCTCCAGCATCTTTGGATCGATCATGATCAGCCGGCAGTCCTGCGGCGTCAGCCGGTAGAGCAGCGACAGGATCATGGTGTTGATGGCGACGGACTTGCCCGAGCCGGTGGTGCCGGCGACCAACACGTGCGGCATCTTGGCGATGTCGACGATCACCGCCTCGCCATTGATGGTCTTGCCCAGCGCCAGCGCCAGCTTGGCCTTGGTGGTTTCGAAATCGCGGCTGGCCATGATCTCGCGCAAATAGACCGTCTCGCGCCTGGCGTTCGGCAACTCGATGCCGATCGCGTTGCGGCCGGGCACCACGGCGACACGGCAGGCGATGGCGCTCATCGAGCGGGCGATGTCGTCGGACAGGCCGATGACCCGCGACGATTTGATGCCGGGCGCCGGTTCCAGCTCGTAGAGCGTGACGACCGGACCCGGACGCACATGGATGATTTCGCCCTTGACGCCGAAATCCTCCAGCACGCCCTCAAGCAGGCGGGCGTTCTGCTCCAGCGCATCCTTGGACAGGCTGGCGTCGCGCACCACGTTCTTTGGTTCCGACAGGAAGTGCAGCGACGGCATCTCGAATTTTTCCGAGCCGATCAGCGAAGTCTGCGCCTCGCGCTGGACGCGGGCGCCGGGGGCCGGCCGCGGCGCCGGCGCCTCGACGCGTGTCGCCGCGTCGGAACGGAAGTTCTGCACCCTGGCCGTTGGCGCGGCGCGGCGCTGGCCGGCCGGCTCGGGCGCGAAATCCATGTCGTCGTCATTGTCGTCGTTATCGAAGACGTCGGCATCGTCAGGGTCGATCGAGGCACTGCGGTCGTTGACCATGGCGGCGAAGAATTCCGGCTCGACGCGGGCGCGCCCGCCCGGGCTCATCCGCGCCTCGGCGAACTCGGCCGATTCGACCCGTTCGGCCGCCCGCCGCCAGGCGCTGGGGCGCGGTTCCATCTCCGGCTCGAAATCGTCGCGCTCGCGCCGGCGCGCGGCGCGGCGGCGCAGATAGGCCCGCAGCGACAGCCACCAGTGGGTGATGGCGCCAAGCGCCAATATACCTTCGTCGCCCTCGTCCTCTTCATTGTCGAAAAGCAGGTCGTCCTGCGGATCGGGCACTGCGGGCTGTTCGAGGACGGCAAAGCCGTTCTTGCGCGAAATCAGCGCCGAGCCATACAAGAATACCCACAGCGCCGGCGCTGCCAGGAGCACGGCGAGCACGCTGGCGACGAGGCCGGTCGGATAGCCGCCGATGACCAGGCCCGGGATATTGAGCACCATGTCGCCGAAGACGCCGCCGAGGCCGGTCGGCAGCGGCCAGGTCTTGGGCGGCACCACGCAGCCGGCAATTGCCGCGCCAAGCAGCGAAAACCCGAACCAGGCCAGTGCCCGTTTCGGCAGCCGGTCGACGCCGCGCGCGGTAAACAGCAGAAATCCCCAGATCACCGCCGGCACCAGCGCCGCAACGGCGGCAAGTCCGAAGAACTGCATGGCAATGTCGGAAAAGACGGCGCCGGCATAACCCATTGCATTGGTGACGATATTGTCGGTGGCGTGCGAAAAGCTCGGATCGGCGACGTTCCAGGTGGCAAGGGCGGCGACGCCGAAACCAACCAGAGCAAACAGCCCGGCACCGACCAGCCGCCCGACCTGGCGCCTCGCGAACGACCGGATGCCGTGCTCCGTATCGGCCAGCGCAAGCGGTGCTGAAGCCCCTGAACGCATGCTTTTCCTCGTCTGTCGTTGCCCGGCCGGGCGCGGACGCGCAACACGGCAGATTCGGCTGTCAGACTAGCGGCGGGAAGGTTAAGGGCGCATTAACCATGGGCATTCTGCGTCACCGGAACGGGCGACCGCCACCACAGTTCGGAGCGTTGCGGCCGCTGTTTCACGCCGCCGGCGGATCGAGCCACCTTGATCAAGCGATTGTATGATCGAGCCATAACGGCCGCCTGCACACAAAAAAGAGGCCCGGAAGGTTTCCGGGCCTCAAGGCGTGAGCCCTTTCGGGAGCATCACGACGGGATCTTCCCGGCACCGGCAAAACGCCGGTGCCAGCCGATAAACCTCACGGCACCACTTCGCCGTGCTGGCTGATGTCGAGGCCTTCGACCTCTTCCTGGGTGGAAGGACGCAGGCCGACCAGCGCCTTGACGATATAGAGGATCACGAAGCTCGCGATCGCCGTCCACAGGATGGTGAAGACGATACCGTAGAGCTGCTTGCCGACAGAGGCACCCGAGCCAAGGCTGTTGATCGCCGGATCGGCGAGCACGCCGGTCAGCAATGCACCGATGATGCCGCCGATGCCGTGCACGCCGAATGCATCGAGCGAGTCGTCATAGCCGAACGCGTGCTTGAGCTTGACGGCCGAGACGTAGCAGAGCACGCCGGCGACGATGCCGACGATGAAGGCGCCGGTCGGATTGACGAAACCGGAAGCCGGCGTCACCGCGACCAGGCCGGCGACGGCGCCCGAGATGATGCCAAGCACGCTCGGCTTCTTGGCGACGATCCATTCGGCGAACATCCAGGCGAGCGCCGCAGCGGCAGCGGCAACCTGGGTGTTCAGCATCGCGGCACCGGCAAGGCCGTCGGCGGCCAGTTCCGAGCCGGCGTTGAAGCCGAACCAGCCGACCCACAGCAGCGAAGCGCCGATGACGGAGTAGACGAGGTTGTGCGGCGCCATGTTGGTGGTGCCGTAGCCTTCACGTTTGCCGAGAACCAGCGCGCAGACCAGGCCGGCAACGCCGGCGTTGATGTGAACGACCGTGCCGCCGGCGAAATCGAGAACGCCGGCTGTGCCGAGGAAGCCGCCGCCCCACACCCAGTGCGCGATCGGGGCGTAGACCACCAGCAGCCACGCGCCCATGAAGATGAGCAGCGCCGAGAACTTCATGCGTTCGGCGAAGGCGCCGGCAATCAGCGCCGGCGTAATGATGGCGAAGGTCATCTGGAACATCGAGAAGACGAACTCAGGAATGTTCGCCACGCCCGGCAGCCACAGCGAGGAGGTGGTGATGCCGTTGTGGAAGAACTTCGAGAAGCCGCCGAGATAGGCATTCATGCCGCCGCCATCCGAGAAGGCCAGCGAGTAGCCGAACATGAACCACAGCACCGTCACCAGGCAGGTGATGGCAAAGCTCTGCATGATGGTGGCGAGCACGTTCTTTTTGCGCACCATGCCGCCATAAAACAGCGCCAGGCCCGGTACGGTCATCATCAGCACCAGCGCCGTCGAGGTCAGCATCCAGGCTGTGTTGCCGGTGTCGAGCGCGGGCGCAGGGGCTGCCGGTGCCGCCGGTGCCGCTTCCTGCGCGAACGCAGCAACCGTGCCCAGTGCAGCGAGAGCGAGCGAACTTAAAACGGCCGCGCGTCCCGTTATCTTCAAGGTAGAAGGAATATTCATTGAACTCTCCATTGGAATACGTATCCGCAGCTCAAAGCGCGTCGGTGTCTGTTTCGCCGGTGCGAATGCGCACCGCCTGGTCGATGCCGAAAACGAAGATCTTGCCGTCGCCGATCTGGCCGGTCTTGGCCGCCGCGGTGATGGCTTCGACGGCCTTGTCGACCATGTCGACAGCGACCGCGACTTCGATCTTGATCTTCGGCAGGAAGCTGACCGCGTATTCCGCCCCGCGATAGATTTCCGTGTGACCCTTCTGACGTCCGTAGCCTTTTACTTCGGTGACGGTCAGGCCCTGGATGCCGACTGCGGTGAGCGCCTCGCGCACCTCGTCGAGCTTGAACGGCTTTATGATTGCCATCACGATCTTCATAAGGTTTCACCCTTTGCTGTTGCGGGTCCCCGCGTTTGCACGACTTCGCCGATCCCCATGAGAGCCGGAGAGTGCCCGCTAGGATTCAAGCTCCGTGCCAATTGCCGAAGCAGGGTGTTAAGCTGTTGTTAAACAACGAAATCGAGAAGGTCTGGCAGCTGCCTGTTCACAGGCGCGGCAGTGCATATGCTTAAAAAATAGGCAAATTTCGAAAAATGCCTACTCCGCAGGCGGCCGCTTCAGCCGGATGAGTCCTTCTTGGGCAACCGAGGCGATCAAGGTGCCGTCGCGGGCAAACAGCGAGCCGCGGGTAAAGCCACGCGATCCTTGCGTCGACGGACTGTCTTGCGTGTACAGCATCCAGTCGTCGAGCGGATGGCTGCGGTGGAACCACATGGCGTGGTCGAGGCTGGCTGCCTGGATATCACGATCGAAAATGGCGCGGCCATGAGCAAAGGTCGAGGTGTCGAGCAGCGTCATATCCGAGAGGTAAGCGAGCACGGCCGCCTGCGTGGCGCGGTCGGCCGGCACCGGGCCGGTGGTGCGGATCCAGATGTTCTGCTTCGGCTCGAGTTTTTCCCGGCTGGTATAATGCTTCAGCATCACCGGCTTCATCTCGATCGGCCGGTCGCGCTCCCAATAGCGCTTGATGCCGTCGGGCACGGCTTCGCCGAACTTGCCCAGCAATTCGCGCTGCGACAGCAACGTGTCGGGCGCCGGCACGTCCTGCGGCATCGGCACCTGATGTTCCAGGCCGACCTCATCCTGCTGGAACGAGGCTTCCAGCGAAAAGATCGCCTGGCCGTGCTGGATCGCCACGACGCGGCGCGTGGTGAAGGAGCCGCCGTCACGGATGCGGTCGACCTCGTAGATGATAGGCACCTTGGTGTCGCCCGGCCGCATGAAATAGCCATGCAGCGAATGCACGTGGCGCTCGGGCTCGACCGTTCGCTGCGCGGCGACCAGCGCCTGGGCGATGGTCTGGCCGCCGAAGATGCGCTGCCAATCGAGCTTGGGGCTGCGACCACGATACAGGTTGTGTTCCAGCTGCTCGAGGTCGAGAATGCCGAGAAGCTCGTCCATGGCTGCCGTCATCTTGACCTCGCCGCAAAATTACCATGGCGGTTTCCGACAGGAACAGCGGGCAGTCAAGGGCGGAATGCCCGGCGACAGTCAGGCTGCGAAAGGAATTGCCATGCTCGACAGCAAGAATTCGCTCGACGTTCTGGTCGCCGGCGCCGGTTATGTCGGCCTGGCCGCCGCCGTGTCGCTGAAGCAGGCGCGGCCGAGCCTCGCCGTCGCCGTCGTCGATGCAGCACCCGCCAGGGTCTGGCAGAAGGACGGCCGCGCCTCGGCGATTGCCGCCGCCGCGTGCCGCATGCTCGACCAGCTCGGCGTCTGGAACGAGATCGCGCCGGGGGCGCAGGCGATCACCGAAATGATCGTCACCGATTCGCGCACATCCGATCCGGTCCGCCCGGTGTTCCTCACCTTCGACGGCGAGGTCGCGCCCGGCGAACCCTTTGCGCATATGGTCGCCAACAAGGATTTGAACGGCGCCTTGCGCCGGCGCGCCGAACAACTCGGCATCGGCATCATCGAAGGCGTCGCCGTCAGCGCCTTCGACATCAACGGCGCCGGCATCACCGTGCATCTTGCCGACGGCGCGACGCTGAAGGCGCGGCTGCTGGTTGCCGCCGACGGCGTCAATTCGAAGCTGCGCGACATGGCCGGCATCAAGACGGTGAAATGGGAGTATGGCCAGTCCGGCATCGTCTGCACGGTGGCGCACGAGCGGCCGCACAACGGCCGCGCCGAAGAGCATTTCCTCCCCGCAGGCCCGTTTGCCACGCTGCCACTCAAGCCGGGCAAGGACGGCACCAACCGCTCGTCGATCGTCTGGGTCGAACGGTCGCAGGATGCCGAGAAACTGGTCAGTGGCGACACGCTGGTCCTGGAATATGAGCTCGAGCAGCGCTTTGGCCTGAAACTCGGCGAAATCCATCTCGCCGACAAGCCGCGTGCCTGGCCGCTCGGGCTGATCATTGCGCGCGCCTTCGTCGCGCCGCGCATCGCCTTGGCCGGCGACGCCGCCCACGGCATCCACCCGATCGCCGGCCAGGGTCTCAATCTCGGCTTCAAGGACGTGGCGGCGCTGGCCGAAGTGGTGGTCGAGGCCGACCGGCTCGGCCAGGACATCGGCGCGCTCGACGTGCTCGAGCGCTACCAGCAATGGCGGCGTTTCGACACGGTGCAGATGGGCATCACCACCGATGTGCTGAACCGGATGTTTTCCAACGATTTCGGCCCGCTGCGCACTTTGCGCGACATCGGCCTCGGCCTCGTCGAGCGCATGCCCCGGCTGAAGGGGTTTTTCATCCGCCAGGCGTCGGGTCTGTCCGGCGACACGCCGAAATTGTTGAAGGGCGAGGCGATCTAAACAGGCCCTGAAGCTTCCCCAACTTCGTCATCCCTGGGCGTAGCGACGCGAAGCGGAGAGAAGACCCAGGATGACGAAGCGATCAGGCGTCTCGGCTTAATCGCCATGCGGTCTGCCGAATTTCGTATCAGGGGACTTAGTTGACCTCGAAGCCCAGCTTCTGGCGCAGCCGCAGCATGCGCTGGTCGGGAATCTGCAGGTTTTGTCCGCCGGCTTCCGCCGCACGGCTGACCATCCGCAGCAGATCGCTCCTTTCGACCGCGTCGAGCCGTTCGCGCAGGAACGGTGCCAGCTTGTCGATGACGACCGTGGCGTCGTCGATTTGCGATGCCGCCCATTTGGCGTAGATCACCGCTTCATCGGTCTGTTTTTTGTCGGCAATCTCCGAGATCACCGATCGAATGGCAGCTTCGCGTTGCGGCAGCGCAGGACCATGTTCGGAAACGATGGCGGTGATCAGCGTCGCGGCGGCGACGACCGGATCGTCGATCGCTGTCAGCGGCGAGAGCGCCGCCTGCTTGCGCAGTTTCTTGCGGCGGACGTTGCCCTGGACGCGGCCAACCACGTCGGCAACCTCACGCGCCGCGTCGTTCATGATCTTCAGCCGGTACCACCAGAACGCCGCCGCCCCAAGCAGGCCGATTGCAGCAATCAATATATGCATGCCCAAGATCCCCCAATCTCGGGCGACGATAGGAGAAGTATTGCTTCGCTTCAACACGCAAAAGTTGCGCCGATTGAAGAAAACGACAGCCTGCGCCAGTCGTTGGTCGCCACCGCTCCGCGGAGGAACTTATCGAGACATCTCTATGACCCGGGCACCTTGTAGATCGCCCGCACCTCGATCGTGCCGATTTCGGCGAGCGGAATCTCGCCCGCGATCCCCAGCGCCTCGTCGAGGCTCTCGGCCTCGATCATGACGAAACCGAGCAACTGCTCCTTGGTTTCGGCGAAGGGGCCGTCGGTGACCAGCCGCTTGCCCTTGCGCCTGCGAACGGTTTTCGACGTTTTCACCGATTGCAGCGCCTGCGCGATGATCAGCATCCCGCGTTGGTCCAATGACCGGTCATGGGCCATCGAATCGGCGTCGAGCTTGGCCAGCCTCTCGGGGGTCATTGCGTAGAGATCTTTTTCTTCACCATAGACTAGGCAAACATACTTCATTTTTATCTCCATTCCTGGCTTGAAGCCGAAGACGAGGCTACGGAAATCTCCGCGGAGCCCTTGCCTGCCGCAGAATCGAGACCGGCCGCAGCATAGTCGAGAAGAGATACCGCAATCCCAATGATGGCAATCGCCGCAAGCAGTCGGCCGAAGCCGGAAGGCTGCAGGCGCGACCAGTCGGCTTGTTGTTCACCGGCCCTGTGGCCGGTGCTTGTCCAGTGAGCAGAAAACAGATTGTTCATGTGGTCCTCCATCCGGCCACCAAGTCCATGGCCGCCCGCAGGACGGCCGGGACAGATGGAAGTCGACATTTTTGCACGCATATTTTTTTCGAATTTTTTTCGCTCGACATGATGTGTCACGCCGCCGCCGATACGAAAGCGTGGGTGGCCTTCGCTCCCGCGCGCGCTATAGTCGACTGGATGCCGATCACGGGCTCAGCCACGACAATCAAGGAGGAATTGATGGACCGCACCGCCAACGCCGTTTGGAAAGGCAGTTTCAAGGAAGGCAAGGGCACACTCGAAACCCAGAGCGGGGTGCTGAAGGGCACACCCTATTCGGCCAAGACGCGTTTCGAGGATGAAAGCGGCAAATCCGGCACAAACCCGGAAGAGCTGATCGCCGCCGCCCATGCCGGCTGCTACGCCATGCAGCTTTCGCATTTTCTCGCCGAGAACGGCACTCCGGCTGCCGAGCTCGACGCCAAGGCCGTGGTAACGCTGGTCCCCGGCACCGGCATCACCGGCAGCGCGATCACGCTGGTCGGCAAGGTACCGGGCATTGATGCCGCCAAGTTCAAGGAATTGGCCGAGAAGGCCAAGGCCGAATGCCCGGTCTCGAAAGCGCTCGGCGCCATCAAAGTATCGCTCGACGCCAGGCTCGGGTGAGAGCTGGTCTGCGAAGCGGGCGATCCTTCGCGCCCCCTCTCGAATGATTATTGGCTTTTTTCGCCAACGAGCGCGTCGAGGCGGGCGCGCAATGCCGCGACCTCCTCCTCGAGGGCCCGCACGCGCATTTCCATATCCGACGCCGGCGAGGACGACTGCAGGGGTGCTGCGGCAGCCGACAGCTGCGGCGGCCCGCTGAGCAGATGGACGTAGCGATCCTCGCGCTGGCCTGGGCCGCGATCGATCTGCTGCACCAGCGGTGGCCGGCGGCCGATCAGCAGATCGAGATTGCCGCGAAGCTCGTCGATCGACGGCAGCCGCGCCATGCGCTCGCTTCGCGCCAGCAATTCATAGGCCGTCTGCGGGCCGCGCAGCAGCAACAGGCCGAGCAGCGCGATCTGCGCCGAGGTCAGGGAAAAGCGCTGCGCCACGATATGCTCGTAGCGCTCGACGCGCGACGCGAACACTTGCCTGACGAGGCCCTTCTGCTCCAGCTGGCCAAGCGCCCGCCTGACCTCGGCAAGCTCGACCGACATTACCGGCTCGCGCGCCGTCTTCTGGTTGGCCGCCGCATGTGCCGCATTGAGCGTCAGCGGATAGACGTCCGGCGTCAGCTCCTTCTTCTCGATCAGGCAGCCGAGCACGCGGGCTTCGATGGGAGAGAGGATGGGAAGGTCGGAATCGGTCATAAGTTTGCTATCCTTTCGAACTCGGCGGGACAGCGCCCCCCTCTGTCCTGCCGGCCAATCTCCCCCTCTAGTGGGGAGATTGGCTGTCATCACCGCTTCGCCACTTTTCAAGGCTGCAGAAAGGGCGCTGTCCTCCAAGCTGCTAATCTCCCCCCTCAAGGGGCCTCAAGGGGGGAGATGTCCGGCAGGACAGAGGGGGGCGCGAAGGATCGCTGCGGACGAGACGATCTCGGCTGCAACCCGCCCGCCGCCTAAACCCGTCGCTCCACCATCATCTTCTTGATCTCGGCGATCGCCTTGGCCGGGTTGAGCCCCTTGGGGCAAGTCTGGGCGCAGTTCATGATGGTGTGGCAGCGATAGAGCCGGAACGGGTCTTCGAGATTGTCGAGCCGCTCGCCCGTCGCCTCGTCCCTGGAATCGATCAGCCAGCGATAGGCCTGCAGCAGCGTCGCCGGGCCGAGATAGCGCTCGCCGTTCCACCAGTAGCTCGGGCAGGAGGTCGAGCAGCAGGCGCACAATATGCACTCGTAGAGCCCGTCGAGCTTTTCGCGGTCCTCATGGCTCTGCAGCCATTCCTTGGCCGGCTCGGGCGACACCGTCTTCAGCCACGGCTCGA
The DNA here is from genome assembly GCF_040318885.1 of Mesorhizobium sp. M0998. Taxonomy (NCBI): domain Bacteria; kingdom Pseudomonadati; phylum Pseudomonadota; class Alphaproteobacteria; order Hyphomicrobiales; family Phyllobacteriaceae; genus Mesorhizobium; species Mesorhizobium sp. M0998. The sequence continues at coordinate 95,039 of NZ_JAMYND010000005.1, read as the reverse complement.
TCGAGGCGTGCTGGGCGTAGAAATTGGTGAGGTCGGGCACCAGGTCCTTGACCACGGCCATGTGCGGTAGCGGATAGACCTTGATCGCGCCGGAAATGTCGTCGCAGCCCTTGGTGCAGGCCAGCGTGTTCGACCCGTCGATGTTCATGGCGCACGAGCCGCAAATGCCTTCGCGGCAGGAGCGGCGCAGCGTCAGCGTCGGATCGATCTTGTTCTTGATCCAGAGCAGCGCGTCGAGCACCATCGGCCCGCAATCGTCCATGTCGACGAAATACGTATCCATGCGCGGGTTCTCGTCATCGTCCGGCGACCAGCGGTAGATGCGATATTCGCGCAGGTTGGTCGCGCCCTCCGGCTTCGGCCAAGTTTTTCCGGCCATGATCTTCGAGTTTTTCGGAAGCGTGAGTTCGACCATTACCTCAGGTCCTTTCGGATGACGAGCTTCAGCCCGGACCAGATCTCGTTCACGGCGGCGACCTTGACGTCGACAAGGTCGAGCTTCAGCGCCTCTGTGCGGATAACGTCCTCGGTGACGTCGGTCGGCACTTTCGATGCCTTCTTCGGCCATGACACCCAGACCATGCCGTCCCGCTTGATTGCCGCTTCGACGTCGCCAAGACGGTCCTCGATCTCGACACGCTGCCGGGTGAAAGCATGTACGGCATCGTATTTCTCATGAACGCCCGAAATCGCCGACCAGTTGGCCAGCCGATCGAGCTCGGCAAAATCCACGGCTTCGGCCAAATCCTCGAGTTCGGCCGGCAAGGCGACGAAAGCGGCAATCATCCCGTCCTTCAGGCCGAGCTTGGCCGGAAGGGGCGTGCCGGAATATCCCGCAACCGCCAGCAGCCTCATCTCAATACACCCTGGCCTTCGGCGCGATCTTGGCCGGGTTGATGCCGCCGTCTGCTTCCTTGAGCAGCGTTTCGGTGTGCACCGGCCGGTAGGTGAGCGCCACCTCGCCGGCCTCGTTGAGCCGGGCCAGCGTATGCTTGCGCCAGTTGGCGTCGTCGCGGGCCGAAAAGTCCTCCCGCGCGTGCGCGCCGCGGCTTTCCTTGCGCGCCTCGGCGCCGTAGACGGTGGTAATGGCGTTGGCCATCAGGTTTTCCAGCTCCAGCGTCTCGACCAGATCGGAGTTCCAGATCATCGAGCGGTCGAACACTTTTACGTCCTTGAGCTCGCCCCAGATCTGGGAAATGCGCCTGCAGCCGCTTTCCAGCGAGTCCTGGGTGCGGAACACCGCCGCGTCCTCCTGCATCGCCTTCTGCATCTTTTCGCGCAACACCGCGGTCGGCGTCGAGCCGTTGGCGTGACGCAGCCGGTCGAAGCGGTCCATGATCTTTTCGACGGCGGCCTCGTTGGGCGAAGGGATCGCCGATGTGCGGTCGATCACCTGGCCGGCCCGGATTGCCGCCGCACGGCCGAACACCACCAGGTCGATCAGCGAGTTGGAGCCCAGCCGGTTAGCACCGTGCACCGAGGCGCAGCCGGCTTCGCCGACCGCCATCAGCCCGGGCGACACCTGGTCCGGATTCGACGCCGTCGGGTTCAGCACCTCGCCCCAGTAATTGGTCGGCACGCCGCCCATATTGTAGTGGACCGTCGGCAGCACCGGGATCGGCTCCTTGGTCAGGTCGACGCCGGCAAAGATCTTTGCCGATTCCGAAATACCCGGAAGCCTCTCGTGCAGAACGGCCGGGTCGAGATGGTCGAGATGCAGGAAAATGTGATCCTTCTTCGGGCCGACGCCGCGGCCCTCGCGGATTTCCAGCGTCATGCAGCGCGAGACCACGTCGCGCGAAGCCAGATCCTTGGCTGACGGCGCGTAGCGCTCCATGAAGCGCTCGCCCTCGGAATTGACGAGATAGCCGCCCTCGCCGCGCGCGCCCTCGGTGATCAGGCAGCCGGCGCCGTATATGCCGGTCGGGTGGAACTGCACGAACTCCATATCCTGCAGCGGCAGGCTTGCGCGTGCGGCCATGCCGCCGCCATCGCCGGTGCAGGTATGCGCCGAGGTGGCCGAGAAATAGGCGCGGCCATAGCCGCCGGTCGCCAACACCACCATCTTGGCCGAAAAGCGGTGGATGGTGCCGTCGTCGAGGTTCCAGGCGACCACGCCGGTGCAGGTGCCGTCCGGCTCCGTGATCAGGTCGAGCGCGAAATACTCGATGAAGAACTGCGCATTGTGCTTCAGCGACTGGCCGTAGAGCGTGTGCAGCATGGCGTGGCCGGTGCGGTCGGCGGCCGCACAGGTGCGCTGCACCGGCGGCCCCTCGCCGAAATTCATCATCATGCCGCCGAACGGCCGCTGGTAGATTTTCCCGTCCTCGGTGCGGCTGAAGGGAACGCCGTAGTGCTCGAGCTCGTAGACCGCCGCCGGCGCTTCGCGCACCATGTATTCTTGAGCGTCGGTGTCGCCCAGCCAATCTGAGCCTTTGACGGTGTCGAAGAGATGCCACTGCCAGTTGTCGGGCCCCATATTGGCGAGCGAGGCGGCGATGCCGCCCTGCGCCGCAACCGTATGCGAGCGCGTCGGGAACACTTTGGTGATGCAGGCGGTGCGCAGGCCTTGCTCGGCCATGCCGAGCGCGGCGCGCAGGCCGGCGCCGCCGGCGCCGACGACCACGACGTCGAATTTGTGATCGACATAGCTATAGGCGGAAGCCGTGTTGGCGTTCTTCGCGTCCTTGGCCAAAAAATCAGCCTCCAAATGCCAGTTTAAGCAGGGCGAAGACCGAAGCGACGCCGACGACTACGGGAAAGAATGTGTTGAGGGCAAGCAGCGCCAGCCTGGTGCCTTCGCCATGCACATAGTCTTCGATGATCGCCTGCATGCCGAGCCGCATGTGGTAGAGCACCGACAACAGCACCAGCGCCAGCACCAGTGCAACGAACGGATTGGCAAGTGCGGCGCGCACCTCGAGATAGCTGGCGCCGTTGAGTGCGATCAGGAAGCCGACGAAGAACAGGACCAGCGGGATGTTGGAGATCGCCGTCAGCCGCTGGCGCCAGAAATGGCCGGTGCCCTCGCGGGCGGAACCGAGGCCGCGGACCTTGGCCAGCGGCGTGCGCATGTCGGTGTTCTTGCCGTTCATGTCAGGCTCCCCGCGCCATGTAGCCGGCGATCCAGATCAGCAGCGTCAGCGTGACCGAGCCGGCAAGCGTCGCCCAGGCGATCCTCGATGCCGTATGCTTTTCCAGCCCTGCCCCAGTGTCCCAGATAAGATGGCGCACACCGCCCAGCATGTGGTGCATCAGCGCCCAGCTGTAGCCGAACAGCACCAGCCGTCCCAGCCACGAGCCGAAGGCCCAGTTTACGGCGTTGAAGGTCGCCTCCGAGCTCGCCGCCGCCATCAGCCACAGCGCGACCAGCAGCGTGCCGAAATAGAGCGCCCCGCCGGTGATGCGGTGGACGATCGACATCGTCATGGTGATCGGCGGCCGATAGACGGTCAGATGCGGCGAAAGCGGCCGTTCACGCCTGGCAAATTCGCGGGTGGCTGGTGATTTGCTCATGGCTCCCCCAGTTCGGCGTCTCTGGAGCCTCAGGTGGGAATGCGGCATTACCGCTTCCGGTTGCGACTTCGGACAGCCGGTTTCTAATGCTCTTTTTGCACCGCGTCAAAGCCGGAAAACCGTTTCGAAAACGTAATTTAGTCTGATGAAAGCGAGGCTTTCAGCTTCAATCGATTAGGGCTGTCGCCTTGCGCCGGCACAATGTCGTCGCACTGCAAAATATGGCTGGCGCAAGGGGCGGATCAGCGCTTGCAGGCCAGCGGTGGTGCACCGCCCTTCATCACCAGCGCCTCACGCCCATCGATCACGATTGCGTCATGCGCCTCGCCGTAACGGCTGGTCTGATTGGCCGGTGAGGCCGGCAGCTCGGCGCTGGCGCCGTTCTGGCCGAGGACGCGCACCGACGTGCCGAGATTCTCGATGGTCATCACGCTGCCGTCGGCGCAGTTGTAAGTAGCTGTGCGCGGCTGCGGTGCCGTCGGTTCGCTAGCAGCCGGAGCAAGCGACACGGAAGCGGCGGCCGTGTTGCCGAGCTTGGGCGCGCTGGTCTGCGGCGCGCAGGCGGCTGCAGCCAGCAGCGGCGGAATGGCCAGCGCCATCCGAAACGTGCGGCGTAATCTCATTTGCTGCCTTCCCCACCGCGTATCGAGCCCGCCGCGATGCTCCGGCAAGCCACCGGATTTCATGCTTTTTGAGTCGCGCCCGATGCTGGGAATGGTGGGAACAAGGCGTGGCCGAATGATGGCCGGTGGGCGATCGGGTATTAACCATATTTTCCGAGACCTCGCCCGTGCTGCGGTTGCCCTCTTAACAAAGGTTAATAAAAGGTTAATTTCTGATTCGAGGAGGCTTGCCTCTCAGCAACTGGAGCAGCACGCCATGCATTCGAATTCAGCAGGATCGCGCCTTCCCTGGTTCCTATTGGCGGCGCTCGCCGTCGGCGTCGTCGCACCGGCATTCGCCGGGACGCGCCATCATGACCGCGTCTATGCCGATTCCTTCGGCAATCTCGTCATCGACAGCGCCGCCGGCTACAAGCGTATCCTCGTTGGCGAGGGCAAGCTGGCCAAGGAATTGTCCGACTACACCAGCGCCGGCCAGCCCGACGTGATCTACGAAAACGAATCGGACGATGTCCGCGGCGGCGACTGCTATAGGCCGCCGGTTTTCGTCAAGGGCCGCAGCTATATGTACGGCCTCTCCGACGGCGAAATGCCGGAGCTCAGCCCCTGCCGCTGACGGCCACGCCGCCCTTGGTTGACGGCGCCGGCAGGGCAACAGCCGGCCCCACCGAGACACGCACGCAATCGCGACCGCTGCCCTTCGCCTGATAGAGCGCTTTGTCGGCGCGCCGCAACAGGTCGGAAAAGCTTTCGCCCGGACCAAGCTCGGCAACGCCGAAGCTGGCGCTGCAGCGGTGATCCGCGGGCAGGCAGTCGATCGGCGTGGCACCGAAGGCGCTCCGCGTGCCCTCGGCAAAGAGCCGGGCGGCGGCTAGATTGGTCCCCGGCAGGAAAATCGCGAATTCCTCGCCGCCGATGCGGCCGGCGACATGATGGTCGGCCGCGGCATCGCGGAGAAAACCGGCAAAGGTCTCGATGACCCGATCGCCCGACGCGTGGCCGTAAGTATCGTTGATGCGCTTGAAATGGTCGAGATCGGCAATGACCAGTGCGGCTGGAACGGCGCGCCGCATGGCGTCACGCAGTGCGATCTCGGCATGGCGCTCGAAGCCCCCACGGTTGAGCAGCCGCGAAAGCGTGTCGGTTTCCGATTTCGACGTCGCCTCGGCGAGCACGTCGCGGACCAGGATAGCCAATGTCACCAGCGCAAGCGCCAGGCCGAACACGGTGCCGACCGACTGCGACACCAACGCATAGCTGGTCTGCGCATAAGATTGCGGGTTGGCGCCCCAGCCACCAAGCGCATGGGCGATGAAGGGTTTGCTGGCGAACTGCAAGGTGCTGGCCGCAAGGACAGCCATCAGCATATAGTCGAGCCGCTCGCGTCTTTGCCTGGACGACAAGACGATCGCCAGCCCGGTGAACTGCATGGCCGCATAGGGAAGCTGGTAGGCCGCCATTCGCACGAACGATTGGCGTGGCAGGTCCTGCACGAAGTAGACCGCGAGGGTGGCGAAGACCAGGAAGAACAGCATCGGCGGCCAAGGCGGCGAAACGCGGTATTTATGGGCAAGCCCGCCATTGAAGGCGACGGTAGCGCCAAGGAAGGCGGCAAAGGCGGCGACAACCACGGGGCGCGCATTGTCGAAGGCAGGAATGCTGAACTCGATCGCGAAATAAGCCGTGCCGAGCACATAGCCGAACGCCAGCCAGCGTGCCGACACCCGGCCGGCGTCATAGACCGCGATCGTCATGAAGGCCGCCGCCAGCAGCCCGGCAACGAACAGGTTGATCAGCAGGATGAAATTAGCGCTGCCCATGGCGTTTTGGCACTCCCCCGAACAGCAAATCACCAACGCGCGAAAAAGACGTTAATTCGAAGCCGTCGCTGACGCTCAGCCAGCACTGGTCCTATTGGGAAGGACGACCGTCTCAGGCCGCTGATAGGACAGGCATACGCTGTCGCGGCCACTCCTTTTGGCTCTGTAGAGCGCTTCGTCGGCGCGGCGCATCAGCGGGTCCAGCCCTTCGTCGCTGGCGCGGGCGGCCACGCCGAAGCTGGCGGTCACTCTTGTCTCGGGCGGAAGCCCGTCGATTCTGTCCGCCGAATAGAGCGTGCGAATGGTTTCGGCAAACAGTCTTGCCGCGCCAAGGTCGCTGAGCGGCAAAAGCACGGCGAACTCTTCGCCGCCGATGCGGCCGGCAACGCCGCGCGTACCTGCAGCCGACAGAAGCTTGGCAGCGAAGTCGGCGATGACGCGATCGCCGGCCGCGTGGCCATGTTGATCGTTGAGCGCCTTGAAATGATCGAGATCGGCAAGCACCAGAGCAACCGGCAATTGCGCCGTGGCACAGTGCTGCAGGACAAGCATGGCGCGCTCCTCGAAGCCGCGGCGGTTGAGCAGGCCCGACAGCGGGTCTGTCAGGGTTTCGGTCTTCAGGGCCTTCATCACATCGAGCGCGGCGGCGCCGAACAGGCAAAGCGCAATAAGCAGCGACAGCAATGCATGCGACAGCAGAGCCGTCGTCCAGTAGGACGAGGAGTAAAGCCCTTCATAGCTGGTGAACGGCCCATGCGCGATGACGACGGCAAGCGTCCGCCCCAGGAAGTTCAGGCCGGAAAGCAGCGACAGCACGAACAGGATCATTTCCGTCGGGCCGTTGTTGCGCACCACGCGCAACTCGGCGGCGACAACCAGGCTGATGCCGCCGAAGCTGAAATTGATGGCAAGGATGCGCCAGGTGAGATCCGGCCGGGCAAAAAGAAACCACGAGAACGCGGCCAGGCCGCCGCAGGCCAGAATGCCGACCGCCGGGTAAGGCACGCGCCGCCCATAGCGCGCAATGACCGCGCCGGCGAGACAGCAGGTGGCGAAGGTGAAGCACAGGATCGAGATGAGCTTGGTCGGCGCCATGCCGACCGGCAGCGTGAAATACTGGAGCAGGAAGCCTGCGGCCGAGGCCGAGTAGCCCGCCGCCAGCACAGCCAGATAGGGACGGTGGCGCTGATAGAACCACAGCACGAGAAATGCCGCGCCGAGTGTGAGGGCGATGCCTGGATTGAGCAGCGCTATGAGCAGGCCGGTGTCCAAGCGCTGTAATTTCCCCTCGCTTCCCCTTGGAGGACCTTAGAGCGGAAGCCCAAACAAGCGGTTAAGCGAAAGCGAATATACGACAGGTGCGTCGACAAAGCCGCTGGGCGGAACCGCGAACGGCGAGCGGCGTTTCACGACGGCAACCAGGAGACGCTCCGATGGCCGACACGATCATGCTGACCGATCACGATGCAATTCGCTCATGGGCCGCGGCACGCGCCGGCTTTCCGGCGATCGTCGACGTGTCGCCCGAAGCCGGAACGCAGCCCATGCTGAGGCTGGTCTTCGGCCAGCATGCCTATCAGGACCAGGATGAGGCCGAACGTCCGGTCAATGCCGGCGGCTACGAACTGGTCGAATGGGATGAATGGTTCAAACTCTTCGACGAGCGCCAACTGGCGCTGGTCGTCGCAAAGGACCAACCCGGCCGTCGTGAGGGATTCCACGAATTCGTCAGGCGGCCCGACTGAAGAATGCCCGAACCGCATTGCGGCTCGGGCTCCTCATATCCGACTGCGCGCGCCTGCCCTATTTCCACTCGCGGATGTCGACGAAATGGCCGGCGATCGCCGCCGCCGCGGCCATTGCCGGCGACACCAGATGCGTCCGGCCCTTGAAGCCTTGGCGCCCTTCGAAATTGCGGTTCGAGGTCGAGGCGCAGCGCTCATGCGGCTTCAGCCGGTCGTCGTTCATGGCAAGGCACATCGAGCAGCCCGGCTCACGCCAGTCAAAGCCGGCGGCGACAAAGATCTTGTCGAGGCCTTCGGCCTCTGCCTGTTCCTTGACCAGGCCGGAGCCCGGCACGATCATCGCACTGACCCGCGGATTGACTTGTCTGCCCTCGATCACCTTGGCGGCGGCGCGCAGATCCTCGATGCGGCCATTGGTGCAGGAGCCGATGAAGACGCGATCGAGTTCGATATCGGTGATCTTGGTGCCCGGCTTCAGGCCCATATAGTCGAGTGCGCGCTGCTTGGAGGTGCGCTTGTTCTCATCAGTGATGTCGTCCGGGTTCGGCACGATGCCTTGCACCGAGACCACGTCCTCGGGCGAGGAGCCCCAGGAGACGATCGGCGGCAGCTTTGCCGCGTCGAGCACGACCACCTTGTTGAAATGCGCGCCTTCGTCGGACTGCAGCGTCTTCCAGTAGGCGAGCGCGGCGTCCCAGGCTTCGCCCTTGGGGGCGCGCGGCTTGTCCTTGACATAGGCGAAGGTGGTCTCGTCGGGCGCGATCAGGCCGGCGCGCGCGCCGGCTTCGATCGACATGTTGCAGATCGTCATGCGGCCTTCCATCGACAGCGCACGGATTGCCTCGCCCGCATATTCGATGACATAGCCGGTGCCGCCGGCCGTGCCGATCTCGCCGATGATGGCAAGGATGATGTCCTTGGCGGTGACGCCTTCCGGCAGTGCGCCGTCGACGCGCACCAGCATGTTCTTGGCCTTGCGCTGAATCAGCGTCTGCGTCGCCAGCACATGCTCGACTTCCGAGGTGCCGATGCCATGCGCCAGCGCCCCGAACGCGCCATGCGTCGAGGTGTGGCTGTCGCCGCAGACGATGGTCATGCCGGGCAGCGTAAAGCCTTGCTCGGGACCGATGATGTGGACGATGCCCTGGCGGATATCCTTCTCGGAATAATATTCGATACCGAAATCCTTGGCGTTCTTGGCCAGCGCCTCGACCTGGATGCGGCTTTCCTCGTTCTTGATGCCGAACTTGCGCTCGGGCGAGGTCGACACATTGTGGTCGACCACGGCCAGCGTCTTTTCCGGATGCCGAACCTTGCGGCCGGTCATGCGCAGGCCTTCGAAAGCCTGCGGGCTGGTGACTTCGTGGACCAGATGGCGGTCGACATAGAGCAGGCAGGTGCCGTCGTCCTGGCGGTCGACGACATGGTCGTCGAAAATCTTGTCGTAGAGGGTGCGCGGTGCGCTCATGTGCGTAAATCCGTCGATTTAAAAAGGGAAAAGGACGCCGGTCGGCCCGGCGAAGCAGCCTGGCGAGTCTGCCCTAGCGAAGTCGGCTGGTCAGAGCGCCGGAAACGCGCGCGGAAAATCGCGACGGCAGGCGTTTCCTGTCCTGCAGCACGAAACCTTTATAGGCCGGATCGCCAAAAAGCTCTTCCATGGCGCTGCTCATATCAATGTTTTGGCTTTTCAGCAATCGCGTCTGCCTTCGCAGGCGCTTCACAGCACCTTGAACACGAAGGTCTTCACCAGCGCGTCGGGCTCGGCGATTGCATAGCAGCGGAACCACGGGCTCTCCTCGACCGGCCGCCATTTTTTCGCCTGCTCCAGTTCGCCAAACACGGCCTTGAACCCGCCGCTTTCAAACACCTGGTCGCGGACCGTGAAGATGGCGTGGCCGCCCGTCCTGGTGATGCGTATCAGTTCATGCAGGCCCGACGCCGGTGCGTGGCTGATGGTGAACACGCCGGTCGAGAAAAAGGCGCGGAAATACCCGTCCGCCCAAGGCAATGGCCCGCCGAGCATCGCCTGTTTCAGCTCGCTGTAGGCCTGCCGGCTGCCGGCGATTTTCAGCATGTCCTGCGACAGGTCGAGCCCGGCAATATCGTGGTAGCCGAGTGCCTTGAGCGACGGCCCCGACAGGCCGGTGCCGCAACCGGCGTCGAGCAGCGGCCCTTCGCCCGGCGGCACATGGCGCGCCACCCAGGCGGTGATCAGGAACGGCAGGAGATAGCCGAGCGCCGCGGTTTCGCCGTCATAGGTCGCGGCCCATTGCGCATAGGCCTTGGCGAGCGTCTCGGGCGTGTCGGCCGTATAGACCGCTTCCAGCGCCGCATTGGCCTTGTCGATGATCATGGGTCCTCCCCGGTCGCGTCCGCTCGATGGTAGCGCCGTTTTCGCCTGCCTTCTATTCCCCATGCTGGTGGCGCAGCCGCTTCTCCAGCGCCCGCAAGGCCAACGACAGGCCGACGGTCAGGATGAGATAGATATAGGCGACGATCGAATAGGTTTCGAAGAAGCGGAACGAGCCGGCGGCGTAGATCTTGCCCATCTGGGTGATGTCGGCGACGCCGAGCACCGAGACCAGCGAGGAATCCTTGACCATGGCGACGAAATCATTGCCGAGCGGCGGCAGGATAGTGCGGATCGCCTGCGGAAAGATGACCAGCCGGAAGCGCTGGGTGCGCGTCAGCCCGAGCGCCTTGGCCGCTTCGATCTGCCCCTTCTCGACCGCCTGGATACCGGCGCGGAACACCTCCGAGATGAAGGCCGAATAGCCGATGGTCAGCGCCATGACGGCGCGCCAAAGCAACGACACGTCGCGTACCAGCAGCTCACCGAAGAGGCCGGCGCTTTGCAGCGGCGCCATCAGCGCGTTCCATGCCGCGACGAAGGCCGGCGCGCCGGCAAAGGCGATCCAGAACAACAGCACCAGCATCGGCACGCCGCGGATGATCTCGACGTACAAGCGGGCGATCTGGCTGAGCCAGCGTGAGCCCGACAGGCCCATCAGCGCGACGCCGAGGCCGATCGCGCAAGCCAGCGCGAAGGCGACCACCGTGACGAAGATGGTGACGCCGATGCCCTTGGCGACGGTTGCGAAGACCTGGGCATAGACGTCGCTGGCAGCGATGAAGATGGCGGCGGCCAAGGCGATCGCCACGGCCACGGCAAGCCACCACGGGAAGTCGGATTTGGCTGAGGCGAGAGGCGCCGACGGCATCAAGCGGTACCGATAACAGAGTCACGAAGGCAGCGTTCTGTCACACCCCCCTCTGGCCTGCCGGCCATCTCCCCCTCAAGGGGGGAGATCGGCAGCTTTGACCTCGCGGCCCGTTCTGCAACACTGAAAATTGGCGAAAGCCGATGCGAAATCCGATCTCCCCCCTTGAGGGGGAGATGTCCGGCAGGACAGAGGGGGGTGTACGAGCGCAGAGTCAGCGCGAGTTCCCGCGCACAATCGTCATGAAATGCGCGCAACAAGCGGGCCTACTGCCCCATCTTGTAATCAAGGAACCACTTCTTGTTGAGCGCGTCGAGCGTACCGTCTGCCTTGAGCGCGGCGATTGCCGCGTTGACCGGCTTCACCAGGTCGGAGCCCTTGGGGAAGATGAAGCCGAAATCCTCGGTGCCGAGTGGGCCGCCGATCAGCTTAAGGCCGCCATTGGACGCATCGACATAGCCCTTGCCGGCAGTGCCGTCGGTGAGCACGACGTCGACGTCGCCGGCCTTCAGCGCCTGCACCGTCGCGCCGAATGTCTCGAACAGCTTGATGCGCGGGTTCTGCTCGTTGCCGTCGAGCACGCTGTAGACGGCGGTGTAGAAGGGCGTGGTGCCGGCCTGCGCGCCGATCAGCCCGTCCTTGAAGGCGGCGAACGTCTTTGCATCGGTGAAGCGCTTCTCGTCGCCGCGCACCAGCATGAACTGTTCCGAGCGCATATACGGATCGGAGAAATCGACCTTCTGCTTGCGGTCGTCCTTGATGGTGATGCCGGTCATGCCGATGTTGTACTGATTGTCGGAAACCGCCTGGATCATCGCGTCCCAGGAGGTATTCTGGTACTCGACCTTGAAATTCAGCCGTTTGGCGATCTCGTTCATCGCGTCATATTCCCAACCGATCTGCTTGCCGGTCTTGGCATCGATGAACTGCAGCGGCGGATAGGCGTTTTCGGTCACCACCACCACTTTCTTGCCGCCGAGGTCGGGCAGCGCCTGCGCCAGAGCCGCGACAGGCACGAGAAGGCAAGCCAGCAGGCCGGCCAGCAGCAGTTTCGAATTGATCATGACGATGCTCCCCAGGAACTGAACCGCCTCGATCGGCCGAGGCATGCAGGAAATCCGGCGCCGACTTTAGCTTTCCGCCGGCGCCTTGCAAGCCGCTCCGATGCGGCGTTCGGCACGAAAATGGATTTCAATGCTTTCAACGGCGGCATTACGGAACGATCCGTATCGATTGCGGCCGATGCAGCCCGGCAAAATAGAATCCGCCTCGCGAAACAAAAAGGCGGCCGAAGCCGCCTTTCCGAAAATACGTTCTTGAAGAGCCTTATTCGGCGGCAGCTGCTTCCGCGGCCTTGGCGGCCTCGTCGGCGGCCTTCTTCTCGGCGGCGTCCTGCGCGGCCTTCTCGGCGGCCAGCGCCTGGGCGGCGGCCACTTTCTCGGCCTCGATGCGCGCCTTCTCGGCGTTCAGCGCATCGCGCTCTTCGTCGTTCAGCTTGCGGGCGCGCACGCCGGTGTTTTCCGAAATGCGGGCCGATTTGCCGCGACGGTCACGCAAATAGTACAGCTTGGCGCGACGCACCTTGCCGCGGCGCACGATCTCGACGCCTTCGACCATCGGTGAATAGACCGGGAACACCCGCTCCACGCCTTCGCCGTAGGAGATCTTGCGGACGGTGAAGTTTTCCTGGAAGCCGGCGCCGGCGCGGGCGATGACGACGCCCTCATAGGCCTGGACGCGGGTGCGGGTGCCTTCGGTCACACGGACCTGGACGCGCACGGTATCGCCGGGCTGGAATTCGGGGAGCTTGCGCTTGGCTTCGATCTTGGCGGCCTGCTCGGCCTCGAGCTGACGGAGGATGTCCATCTCAATAATCCACTTCTTGTTCTTCCGACAGTCAGAGCGTCCGACACTCGCCTTGCAGTCGCATCGACCGCTCGGCTATGCCCTTCGTTCGAGAACTTCTGTTCGAGAACATCGGGCAGGGGCGACTACACCGTCATTGTTGACGGGCCAGAAGATCGCTCTTGGCATATTTTCTTCCGGTTCGGCGCGCACATACAGCTATTTCGGCGCTTTGTCACGCCTTCGCTGTTTCTTTTTTGGCGCTGTTTCTTTTTGGCTGAGGCCGCTGTGGCAATCCCGTGATCGCTTGTGGTCCAGGGGGTTGCGCCCGCGCGTCAAGCTTCCTAAGCCGGAAGATAAGCATTTTCCTCCAGCGACGACACCCTCATGCCAATCTTGGACGCGGTCCTGCTCTTTCTCGCCGGCTTTCTATCAGGCGCGGTCAATGCCGTTGCCGGCGGCGGCACGTTCATAACCTTTGGCGCCATGACCCTGGCCGGCCTGCCGCCGATCGTCGCCAATGCGACATCGTCGGTGACGCAATTTCCTGGCTACATCACCTCGACGCTCGCCTATTGGCACGACATCAAGCATTTCTGGCGTGGCGCACTGCTGCTCAGCCTCATTTCGGCTCTCGGTGCGCTGTCTGGCGCGCTCATCCTTCTAGGGCTCGACAACCCGTCGTTCCGCGCCTTGGTGCCGTGGCTGCTGCTGGCGGCAACCGCATTGTTCGCTGCCGGGCCATGGCTGAAGCCGGCGCCCAAGCCGGAGCATGAGGCCGCGGTAGGTTCGCTGGTCGGGTCGCTGGCGCAGTTCGCCACCGCCGTCTATGGCGGCTTCTTCGGCGCCGGCATGGGCGTCATGATGCTGGCGACGCTCGGTCTCACCCAGTCCGGCGACTATCACCGGCTGAACGCATTGAAGAACATGCTGGCCGTGGTCATTGCTGCGGTTGCCATCCTCGTCTTCGTCTCGGGCGGCGTCATTGCCTGGCTGCAGGCGATCATCATGATCCCGGGTGGCGCGCTGGGTGGCTATGCCGGCGTCTGGATCGCCAGGCGCGTGCCGCAGAACGCGGTGCGCGGCTTCGTCATCGCCGTCGGCCTGTTCCTGGCTTTCTACTATTTCGATAAGGGCTGAGCGGCTGACAGATCCGGGCGTCGCTCCTTCGTCAGCCTCTCCGCTTCGGCCCGCCGCCACGCCGCGATCTTCCTGTGATTGCCCGAAATCAGCACTTCGGGGATCGGCCGCCCCTCGAATTCCTGCGGCCGTGTGTAATGCGGATGTTCGAGCAGGCCGTTTTCAAAGCTCTCTTCCTCGCCCGATTCCGCATTGCCCATGACGCCGGGCAACAGCCGCACCACCGCATCGAGCAGCACAAGTGCTGCCGGCTCGCCGCCGGACAGGATGAAGTCGCCGATCGACACTTCTTCGAGCCCCCGCGCTTCGATGACCCGCTGGTCGACGCCTTCGAAGCGACCGCAGACGATCACCGCACCCGGCCCGGCGGCGAGCTCGCGCACTCGCGCCTGTGTCAGCGGTTTTCCACGCGGACTCATTAGCAGTTTTGGACGCCGATCGCCCGGCGGCGAGGCATGGTCGATGGCGCTGGCCAGCACGTCCGCCCGCATCACCATGCCGGCGCCGCCGCCGGCCGGCGTGTCGTCGACGGTACGATGGCGATCGCTGGCGAAGTCGCGGATCTGGATTGCTTCGAGCGACCAGATGCCGGTCTCCAGCGCGCGTCCGGCCAGCGACAGCCCAAGCACGCCGGGAAACATCTCGGGATAGAGCGTCAGCACCGAAGCGGAAAAGCTCACCGGTTGCCTCCGGCGTCCTTCGGCCCGCGCGGCCTGCCCTTGGGGTCGAAGCTGTCGCGGTCGGCAGACGCTCCGTCGTCGTCCTCGACCAGCCCTGCCGCGGCCGGATCGACGCGGACAAAGCCACTGGCGATCGACACTTCCGGAACGGCGGCCTGCGTAAACGGAATAAGCACGCCTTTGCGCCCCGCCAGCGTCACGTCGAGAATGTCGCCGCCGCCGAAATTGTGCACGGCGACGACCTCGCCGATGGCGGCACCCGTGTCATCCCTGACCTCCAGCCCGACGAGGTCGGCATGATAGAATTCGTTCTCTTCGCCCTCGTCCGGCAACACCGAACGGTCGACGAACAATTCGGTGCCGGCGAGCGCCTCGGCGGCATTACGATCGCTGATGCCTTTGAAGCGCACCACCACCACGGTGTTGGCGGGCCTGATGTCGACGATCTGGAAGGCGCGGCCGTCCCTGGCATAGAGCGGACCGTAATCGGCCAGCGCCAGCGGATCGCCGGTAAAGCTCTTGACGCGCAACTCGCCCTTGATGCCATGCGCGGCACCGATCACGGCCATCTGGACGGGGTTTTGCGGCTTGCTCATCTGCGGAAAATCCTTTGCCTTGCTCTAACCCCAGCCCGTCGTCATTTCAATGACGCCGCTCTTCACCGCTTCCTAACCCGAGTGCCGGAAGATGGTGGGGAATTGGAAGAGCGCAATGCAGGAATTCCTCATCCCGGCAAAACCCGACCTTCAGGCGGCGCGCGAGGCCTGGCTGAAGATGCTGGCGCGAGAACGCCGGCTGTCGCCCGAAACCGTCGAGGCCTATGAGCGCGACACGCGCCAGTTCCTGCATTTCCTCACCGGCCATTGCGGCGGCTCGCCCGGCATTTCCGACATCGCCGATCTGCGCCCCGCCGATCTGCGCGGCTTTCTCGCTGCTCGCCGTGCCGGAGGCGCCGGCCCGCGTACGCTCGGGCGGGGGCTGGCCGGCATCCGCTCGCTGCTGCGTTTCCTGGAACGGCGCGGCCTCGCCAATGCGGCGGGTGCGGCGGCCTTGCGGGCGCCGCGGCAGCCGAAATCACTGCCCAAGCCGCTGACGGCAAGCGATGCAAAACACGTCGTCTCGGTGGAAGGCCAGGTGGCGGAGGAGCCGTGGATCGCCGCCCGCAACGCTGCCGTGCTGACATTGCTTTACGGTTCGGGCCTGCGCATTTCCGAGGCGCTCGGCCTGTCGAGCGCCGATCTGTCCTCGCCTGGTGATACCGTGCTGCGCGTCACCGGCAAGGGTGGCAAGACCCGGCTGGTGCCGGTTCTGCCGGTGGCGCTGCGGGCGATTGCTGAATACCGCCGCCTCTGCCCCTGGTATCTCGATCCCAAGGGCCTGCTGTTTCGCGGTGCCCGCGGCGGCCCGCTCAACCCGGCGATCGTCCAGCGCGACATGGCCAAGCTGCGCTCGGCGCTCAACCTGCCCGACACGGCGACGCCGCATGCGCTGCGCCATTCCTTCGCCACGCATCTGCTAGGGCGCGGCGGCGACCTGCGCACCATCCAGGAGTTGCTCGGCCACGCCAGCCTGTCGACAACCCAGATATACACCGGCGTCGACACCGCCAGGCTGCTCGAGATTTACGAAGCAGCTCATCCTCGTGCGTGATCGATGCATGTGTCGGTGGCCATCTCGCAACAATTTTGATGCGCCGGTTAACCGTTTTGCCGCTTTTTGCGCCTAGAACCGCAGCATGAAACGCCTCATCGCCATCGCCGACCGCGCGACCCATGTGTCGCTGAAGCTGCTCGTCGCGCTGAACGCCCTGTTTTTCCTCTCTTTCCTCATCGTCGCGCTGCTCGCGGCGGGCAAGGCACGCGCCGAGACTTCGGCCTGCACCGGTAGCGATATGCTGAGCGCGCTGCAAAAGGACGACCCGGCTGCCTACCGCAAGATCGAGGCGGAGGCGGCAGCGACGCCGAACGGCAAGGGCCTGCTGTGGAAGCTCGAAAAATCGGGCGAAAAACCGTCCTTCCTGTTCGGCACCATGCACGTTACCGACCCGCGCGTCACCACGCTGCCACCCGCCGCACAGAAGGCATTCGATGCGGCTGGCACCGTCATCATCGAGACCACCGAAGTGCTCGACAAGCAGAAGATGATGGCAGCAATGCTGAAAGAGCCGGATCTGATGATGTTCACCGACAAGACGACGCTTTCGTCGCTGCTGTCGCCGGAGGATGCGGCGGTGGTCAACAAGGCGCTCGATGCGCGTGGCATCCCGCCAGCGACCGTCGCCAAGATGAAACCTTGGTTGCTGTCGGCGATGGTGGCGCTACCTGCATGCGAAGTCGCCCGCCAGGCTGGCGGTGCGCCAGTGCTCGACGTCAAGCTTGCCAAGGACGCCGAGGCTTCGGGCAAATCGGTCGAGGGGCTGGAGACAATCGCCGACCAGCTGCGCGCCATGGCTTCGCTGCCGATCGCCTTTCACCTGAAGGGACTGGTCGATACGCTGAAGCTTGGCGACAAGGTGAACGACGTCAACGAAACCATGATCGTGCTTTACCGGCGTGGCGACACTGGCATGTATGTACCGCTGTTTCGGGCTATCGTCCCCGAACAGGTAGACGACCAATCGGGTTACGCCGAATTCGAGCAGACCATGATCACCAGCCGCAACAAGGTGATGGTCGATCGTGCAGCGCCGATCCTCGCCCACGGCAATGTCTTCATGGCGGTCGGCGCCATGCACCTTCCCGGAGCGCAAGGCTTGGTCGAGGGTTTCCGCAAGACCGGCTATACGGTGACCGCCGTCAACTGAACGACACGGCGGAGTTGCACACCGAATCATTGCCGAGGCGGGACCAGCCCTTACGCGTGGCGCGACGGCGGACCAGCCGCGCTTCGTACCAAGAAACCGAAAAAGGTTCGGTTTGGCTCGATCGAACCCATTTTGCGGTGGAAATGCATGCCTGCGAGCGATTCCGGATCAGAATTGCCCTGTTTTCGGCGTTTTCAACGCCTAATGTGAAACCGATTCAACGATTGTACGTTGATGGCTATTACTTGATGTTTTTCATCCACGGAGGACACTTTTATGGCGAACACACCCAATCCGAACGACCCATTCACCTCGCCGGGCTCCGCACGGCCAAGCGGCGGCGGCAGCGGCTGGCTGATTGCCCTGGTCGTCGTTATCCTGGCAATTGTCGCCTATTATGTTTTTGGAAGACGTAGCGAGGCACCTGCGCCTGCCGAACCGCCCGCAGCCAGCACACCAGCTCCCGCCCCAGCGCCGGCCGAGCCGATGAAACCAGCCGAACCGGCTCCTGCGCCAGCTCCGGCAACGCCCGCTCCGGCTCCGGCCCCGGCAACACCGGCTCCGGCTCCGGCCCCTGCGCCAGCCCCGGCACCAGCACCAGCGCCGGCACCGGCTCAGTAATCAGACTGCTGATTTAATATATGAACGGTCCGCTGAAAGGCGGGCCGTTTTGGGGAGCAGCCGTCGATGCTCTGAGCTGCGATTAGCCATGGGCCAACTTCATCTTCGTCATCCAGCGCGGAGCAGGAGCGAAGCGACATCGCGGAGACCCTGGAATCCATCTGCGGTTGAGAATGGAAGCCGTCTGTGGTGATCCTTCGCGCCCCTCTCTGTCCTGCCGGACATCTCCCCACTTGGGGCCACTTGGGGGAGATTGGCTATTTCGCCAATCGCCACCGTCGCCTGCGATTCAACCGCTCAGATATGGATCGGCTTGAAGAACGTCGCCAGTGCCGCCTCCTTCACCGCTTCCGACATTGTCGGATGGGCGTGGCAGGTGCGGGCAAGGTCTTCCGACGAGCCGCCAAATTCCATCAGCACGGCCGCCTCATGGATCATCTCGCCGGCGCCGAAGCCGACGATGTGGACGCCGAGTACACGGTCGCTGGCCTTGTCGGCCAGGATTTTCACAAAGCCGTCGGTGTGCAGCATGGCGCGCGCGCGGCCATTGGCGCTGAACGGGAATTTTCCGGCCTTGTAGTCGATGCCGGCCTTCTTCAATTCTTCTTCGGTCTTGCCGATCGTGGCGATTTCCGGCGTGGTGTAGACGACGCTCGGAATCACGTCATAGTTCACATGACCGGCCTGGCCGGCGATGGTCTCGGCCACCGCCACGCCCTCGTCTTCGGCCTTGTGGGCAAGCATCGGCCCGGCGATGACATCGCCGATGGCGTAGATGCCGGGCACGTTGGTCCTGAGATGGCCGTCGGTCTTGACCCGGCCGCGCTCGTCGACGTCGACGCCGGCCTCCTTCAGCCCGAGAGCGTCCGAATAGGCCCGTCGTCCCGTCGCAATCAGCACCGCGTCCGCCTCGATCGTCTCGGCTGCTCCGCCCTTGACCGGCTCGAAGGTAACCGTCGCCCCCTTCTTGGCCTTGGCGACGCCGGTCACCTTGGCGCCCAGCCTGAATTCAAAGCCCTGCTTCGACAGCAGGCGCTGGAACTGCTTGGAGACCTCGCCATCCATGCCGCCCAGGATGGTGTCGAGGAACTCGACCACGGTGACCTTGGCGCCGAGCCGCGCCCATACCGAGCCGAGCTCCAGACCGATGACACCACCGCCGACCACCACCAGATGGCCCGGCACCTTGTCCAGCGACAGCGCGCCGGTCGACGAGACGATCACCTTCTCATCGAAATCGACCTTGACGCCGGGAATGCCGGCGACGTCGGAGCCGGTGGCGATGACGATGTTCTTGGTCTCGATCTCCTCGACCTTGCCGTCATCGGAGGTCACCGACACCTTGCCGGCCGCAGCCACCTTGCCGGTGCCACGAAAACTGTCGATCTTGTTCTTCTTGAACAGGAAGGCGACGCCATTGACGTTGGCCGTCACCGTCGCATCCTTGTGTGCCATCATCTTCCCAAGGTTGAGCTTGGGCGCGCCGATCTCGACGCCGAGCGCCTCGAAGGAATGGCCGGCCTCGGCAAACATCTCGGACGCATGCAGCAGCGCCTTTGACGGGATGCAGCCGATGTTGAGGCAGGTACCGCCGAAGGTCGGGTTCTTTTCGACCACCGCCGTCTTCAGACCGAGCTGCGCCGCCTTGATGGCGCAGACATAGCCGCCTGGTCCCGATCCGATGATAACGACGTCATAGGCCATGATACTGTCCCTTTTGCTTTAGCGGCCGCCGCCGATTTCCAGATTGGCGCCGGTTGTGTAGGACGCCTCGTCCGACAGCAGCCAGAGAATTGCGGCTGCGACTTCCTCGGCGGTGCCGACGCGCTGCATAGGCACCACCTTGCTCATTCTCTCGGCCCGATCCGGCTGACCGCCGGAGGCATGAATTTCGGTGTCGATGATGCCCGGGCTGACCGCGTTGACACGAATGCCTTCGCCGGCCACTTCGCGGGCAAGCCCGACGGTGAAGGAATCGACCGCGCCCTTGGAGGCGGCGTAGTCGACATATTGACCCGGCCCGCCAAGCCTTGCCGCGATCGAAGAAACATTGGCGATGGCACCGCCCTTGCCGCCATGCCTGGTCGACATCCGCTTCACCGCCTCGCGGGCGCAAAGCATCGGCGCGATCACATTGATGCGCATCATGCGCTCCAGCCTCGCAGCGCTCAGCTCGTCGACGCGCGCGCTCTGGTCGACCACGCCGGCATTGTTGACGAGCGCGTCGAGCCGACCGAAACGGGCATCGACAGCCTCGAACATGGCCAACACGTCCGTCTCGCTGCCGACATCGCCCTTGACCGCAAAGGCTTCTCCGCCAGCAGCCTCGATGTCGGCGACCACCGTTTCGGCGGCTTTTGCATTCGACATGTAATTGACCGCAATACGATAGCCGGCCCTGGCGGCAAGCCTGCATGTAGCGGCGCCGATGCCGCGGCTGCCGCCGGTCACCAGCAGGATCTTTCCGCTCGCACTCATTCCTGACATCCTTTCAGGGCAAAGACGTCCCAGGGCACCTTGGAAAAGCCGTTGGCGCCGTAGGCCGCCGACATCTGCAACGACGCTCCCAGATCGGGCAGGATCAGCTTCTTCGGCGCATCCTTTCCTTCGCCCGGCAGCAACGCGATATTGCCCTGGTCGTCGGCAGTGTAGATGACGCCCTCCCACACGGTGCAGGCGGCGAGCTCGTCGCCGGTGACGTCGCCGGCCGGGCATTTGTACATCAGCGAGCCATGCGGCCGCGCCGCGCTCTCGGTCCACATGACGATGCCGTCGAGCACGACGCCCTTGTCGAGCACCATCTTGAAGCTGTTGGTGACGGCGGCCGACTCGCCGGTCGGCCTGAAATCGATCTCGGCGGCGTTTTCAGGATCGCCATAGACGGCGAGCTCGAGCGGGCAGGCGGCGTGCGCGGCTGCCGGGATCATCGCCGCGCCGACCGCTATCGATGCGGTCGACAGGCTTTCGGACAAGAAAGAACGGATCGTCACTGCTATCCGCCTTGAACAGCTTGATCGAGGATGAAGACCGTCGAAAGAAAATAGTCTATCTCAAACGCTACGTTTTCATTCCTGTCGACCGGAACCGCGTTCACCTCGTATTTGAGGGTCAAGATGCGAGAACTCTCCGCCAGCTCAATATAGACGTCGCGCTCACGACCGCCGCCGATTGCCCACTTGAACTCGCTCTTGTTCAGGAACTGCAGTGCCTTGGGCAAGGTATGTATGGCAATCGGTTTTGTGCCTGCAAAAGTCAGGGGATGCCGGCCCACATCGACGTTAAGATGGCCGTACCAAGTCGCCATCGTTCCACCCGATTCCAGTCTTCCGAAGACAGGCTCGACACTAATCGACCTCAGACGAAAATCGGGACTGAAGAAGAACTCGCAATTGGCACCATAGATGCACCACGCCGATCCGGCGTCCCCGTGGCGATAATGATTGTCCGCCCGCAGATCCTCCGGATCTATCAAGCTGCGAACCGTCTCGCGGTCGCTCTTGCCGAGCTCGATTGGGCCAGCACGGCCTGTCGACAATAGTTCGAACAGATCTATCGGGTCGATCGGCTCAGCCACCGGAGCCCCCTAGAGGTCGAGCACCAGCCGCTCGGGATCCTCCAGGCTTTCCTTGACCCGGACCAGGAAAGTCACCGCTTCCTTGCCGTCGACGATGCGGTGGTCGTAGGACAGCGCCAGATACATCATCGGCCGGATCACGATCTGGCCGCCGACCACCACCGGCCGCTCCTGGATCTTGTGCATGCCCAAAATGCCCGACTGCGGCGCATTGAGGATCGGCGTCGACATCAGCGACCCGTAAACGCCACCGTTGGAAATCGTGAACGTGCCGCCTTGCATATCGGCGACGGAGAGCTTGCCGTCGCGCGCCGCAAGCCCCAGCCTGCCGATGTCCTTCTCGATTTCGGCGATGGACATCTGGTCGGCATTGCGCACAACCGGCACGACAAGGCCTTTCTCTGTACCGACGGCAACGCCGATATGAGCGTAGTTCTTGAAGATGATGTCGGTGCCGTCGATCTCGGCATTGACCGACGGGATCTCCTTCAGCGCATGGGTGACGGCCTTGGTGAAGAAGCCCATGAAGCCGAGCTTCACGCCGTGCTTCTTCTCGAACACGTCCTTGTATTTGCCCCTCAGCGCCATCACCGCGCTCATGTCGACCTCGTTGAAGGTGGTCAGCATGGCGGCGGTCGATTGCGCTTCCTTGAGGCGGCGCGCGATCGTCTGGCGCAGCTTGGTCATGCGCACGCGCTCCTCGCGCGACGCATCGTCGGCCGGGGACGGCGCGCGCGCGGCAACGGGTGCCGGTACAGGCGCTGCCTTCGGCATTTCGGCCGGCTGCGACGGCGCGCCCCTGGCGATAAGGTCGAGCACGTCGCCTTTCAGCACCTGGCCGCGCTTGCCCGAGCCCGACACCTGGTCGACCGCGAGATTGTGCTCGGCCAGCAGCTTTGCCGCCGACGGCGCCGGCGGCATTGTGCGCGTCTCGATCGCGCCGGCGTCGCCGGCGATCTTGGCCGTCTCGGCAGCGGCCTGCTTGACGCTCGAGGCTGCGGTGGGAGCCGAAGCCTGCGATACCGCATCCTGTTTGTCCGCCGGAGCGGCGGCGGCATTGGCTGCCGCGCCGGCGCCCGCCGAAATCGTGCCGAGCAGTGCGCCGACGCCGACCGTCTCGCCTTCCTTGACGGCGATCTCGGCGAGCGTGCCCGCGGCGGCGGCCGGCACTTCCACCGTCACCTTGTCGGTTTCGAGCTCGACCAGCGGCTCATCGGCGGCGATCGCGTCGCCGACCTTTTTGAACCATTTGCCGATGGTCGCCTCGGTGACGGATTCACCAAGTGTCGGGACGCGGATTTCGGTTGCCATTGTGCCTGTCCGTTTCTTTCGGTTCTGTTCTATTCACCAAGCGCGTCGTCGAGCAAGGCGGCAAGCTGGGCGAGATGCTTCGACATCAATCCGGTCGCCGGCGAGGCGGCGGCCGGGCGGCCCGTATAGCGCACCCCCTGATGCATTGCGTCGATATGCGCCAGCACCCATTCGAGATACGGGTCGATGAACGACCATGCGCCCATGTTCTTGGGCTCCTCCTGGCACCACACCATCTCGGCATTGCGAAAGCGCGACAGTTCGGTGATCAGCGCCTTGGCCGGGAACGGATAGAGCTGCTCGACGCGCAGCAAATAGATGTCGTTGATGCCGCGCTTCTCGCGCTCTTCGTAGAGGTCGTAATAGACCTTGCCCGAACAGAGCACGACACGGCGGATTTTCGAATCCTTGGTGAGCTTGATGGCCTGGCCTGACAGCAGCTGCGCGTCGTCCCACAACAGCCGGTGAAAGGCGCTTTCGCCCGACATTTCCGGCAGCGTCGATACCGCCCGCTTGTGGCGCAACAGCGACTTCGGCGTCATCAGGATCAGCGGCTTACGGAAGTCCCGCTTCAATTGCCGGCGCAAGATGTGGAAGTAATTGGCCGGCGTCGTGACGTTGGCGACCTGCATATTGTCTTCGGCGCAAAGCTGCAGGAAGCGCTCGAGCCGGGCCGACGAGTGCTCCGGCCCCTGGCCTTCATAGCCATGCGGCAGCAGGCAGACGAGGCCCGACATTCTGAGCCATTTGCGCTCGCCCGACGAGATGAACTGATCGAACACCACCTGGGCGCCGTTGGCGAAGTCGCCGAACTGCGCTTCCCACAGCGTCAGCGCCTTCGGCTCGGCCAGCGAGTAGCCATATTCGAAGCCGAGCACGGCCTCTTCCGACAGCATCGAGTTGATGACCTCGAAGCCGGCCTGCGCCGCCGACAGATTGTTGAGCGGAATGTAGCGTGTCTCGTCGCGCTGGTCGTAGAGCACGGAATGGCGCTGCGAGAAGGTGCCGCGCTCCGAATCCTGTCCGGACAGCCGGATCGGATTGCCGTCGAGCAGGATGGCGCCGAAGGCCAGCGCCTCGGCCGTCGACCAGTCGATGCCTTCGCCGGACTCGATCGCCTGGCGGCGGTTGTCGAGGAAGCGGATGATCGTCCTGTGCGCCTCGAAATCCTTCGGCACCTCGGTCAGTTTCTTGCCGATCTCCTTCAGCATCTTGACCGGCACGGCGGTCTTGCCGCGCCGCTGTTCGTCCTGGTTGTCGGCCGAGCGCAGGCCGGACCACGCGCCGTCCAGCCAGTCCGCCTTGTTCGGCTTGTAATGCTGGCCCACCTCGAATTCCTGCTCGAGATGCGCCCGCCAATCGGCCTTCATCTTTTCGAACTCGGCCTGGGTGATGTGGCCTTCGGAAATCAGCCGGTCGGCATAGATCTGCACCGTCGTCTTCTGGTTGCGGATCTTGCGATACATGATCGGCTGGGTGAAGGCGGGCTCGTCGCCCTCATTGTGGCCGAAGCGGCGGTAGCAGAACATGTCCACCACGACAGGCTTGTGGAACTTCATGCGGAATTCGATCGCCACCTTGGTCGCATGGACCACGGCTTCCGGATCGTCGCCATTGACGTGGAAGATCGGCGCCTCGATCATCTTGGCCACGTCGGACGGATAGGGCGACGAGCGCGAGAAGCGCGGGTTGGTGGTGAAGCCGATCTGGTTGTTGATGATGAAATGCAGCGTGCCGGCGACGCGGTGGCCGCGCAGGCCCGACAGGCCGAGGATTTCGGCAATCACGCCCTGGCCGGCAAAGGCGGCGTCGCCATGCAGCAGCAAGGGCAGCACCTTAGCACGCTCTTCCAGCGGCACGATCTCCTCGCGGCTGCGGCCGAACAGATAGTCCTGTTTGGCGCGCGCCTTGCCCATCACCACCGGGTCGACGATTTCCAGATGCGAGGGATTGGCGGTCAGCGACAGATGCACCTTGTTGCCGTCGAAC
This sequence comes from Mesorhizobium sp. M0998, assembly GCF_040318885.1. Taxonomy (NCBI): domain Bacteria; kingdom Pseudomonadati; phylum Pseudomonadota; class Alphaproteobacteria; order Hyphomicrobiales; family Phyllobacteriaceae; genus Mesorhizobium; species Mesorhizobium sp. M0998. Next base: position 70,151 of record NZ_JAMYND010000005.1, on the reverse strand, counting down.
TCGCGATCCGACGAGGCACCGAGATGGTACTTCACATCGCCCGAGCCCTCGACCTCGTCGGGCGCAGCCGAGCCGCCCTTGAACTCATGGAAAATGGCGCGGTGCGGCTTGGCCATCACCTGCGACAGCACGTTCAGCCGGCCGCGATGCGCCATGCCGAGCACGATCTCCTTCATGCCGAGCTGGCCGCCGCGCTTGATGATCTGCTCCAGCGCCGGGATCAGCGACTCGCCGCCATCAAGGCCGAAGCGCTTGGTGCCCTTGTACTTGACATCGATGAATTGCTCGAAGCCTTCCGCCTCGACAAGCTTCTGCAGGATCGCCTTCTTGCCGGCGGCGGTGAAGGAGATCTCCTTGTCGGTACCCTCGATGCGCGCCTGGATCCAGGCCTTCTCCTCGGGATCGGAAATATGCATGAATTCGACGCCGAGCGTCGAGCAATAGGTCCGGGTCAGGATATCGAGCATCTGCCGGATGGTGCCGAATTCCAGCCCGAGTACATTGTCGAGGAAGATCGGGCGGTCGTAATCGGCTTCGGTGAAGCCGTAATTCTCCGGCGACAGCTCGTTATAGTCCTCGAGCGGCTTGGCGATGCCGAGCGGATCGAGATTGGCGTGCAAATGACCGCGCATGCGGAAGGCGCGGATCATCATGATGGCGCGGACGGAATCGCGCGTCGCCTGATGCACGTCGGCGTCGGAAAGCGCTGCGCCGTTGCCGGCCGCCCTGTCCTTGACCTTTTTTTCGATGTGCTTTTCGACCAGGCCCCAATTGCCGTCCAGCGCCGAGACCAGCTCGCCATTGGCCTGCATCGGCCAGGAGGGTTTGGCCCAAGAGGCGCCCTTGGCGTTCCTGCGCACGTCGCCGGCGTCATCCTTCAGCGCCGCGAAGAAGTCCCGCCATTCGGGATCGACGGAAGCGGGATCGTCCTCATAGGCGGCATAGAGCGCGTCGATGTAATCGGCATTGCCGCCATAGAGGAAAGAGGTAAGCGAAAATTGGTCGTTGGCCTGATCTTGTCTTGCCATGTCACTGTCGAAGCCTTTGCTTCGTCTCCTTTGTTGGAGGGGAGTAAGGGAATAGGGGAGTAAGGGAGTAGGGCAAATGCCCTCGTCTTGTTCCCTACTCCCCTATTCCCGTACTCCCTTACTCCCCTAACCCTTGATCGCCTCGACCAGCGTCGTGCCGAGCCGGGCCGGCGATGGCGAAACCTTGATGCCGGCCGATTCCATCGCCGCGATCTTGTCTTCCGCGCCGCCCTTGCCGCCGGAGATGACCGCGCCCGCATGGCCCATAGTGCGGCCCGCCGGTGCGGTGCGCCCGGCGATGAAGCCGGCCATCGGCTTGCTGCGGCCGCGCTTTGCCTCGTCCTTGAGGAATTGCGCGGCGTCTTCCTCGGCCGAACCGCCGATTTCACCGATCATGATGATCGACTTGGTCTCGTCGTCGGCGAGGAACATCTCCAGCACATCGATGAACTCCGTGCCTTTGACCGGGTCGCCGCCGATGCCGACGGCGGTGGTCTGGCCGAGGCCGACATTGGTGGTCTGGAACACCGCCTCATAGGTAAGCGTTCCCGAGCGGGAAACAACGCCGACCGAGCCCTTGCGGAAGATGCTGCCGGGCATGATGCCTATCTTGCATTCGTCGGGGGTCAGCACGCCGGGGCAGTTCGGCCCGATCAGCCGCGACGTCGAACGGTCGAGCCTCGCCTTGACCTTGATCATGTCCATCACCGGTATGCCCTCGGTGATGCAGACGATCAGCGGGATCTCGGCCTCGATCGCTTCCAGGATCGCTTCGGCAGCACCCGCCGGCGGCACGTAGACGACCGAAGCGTTGGCGCCGGTCCTGGCCTTGCCTTCGGCTACGGTGGCGAAGATCGGAAGCGCCTCGCCCTTGGCGCCGGTCCAGGTTTCGCCGCCCTTCTTGGGGTGGATGCCGCCGACCATCTTTGTGCCGTGATAGGCGAGCGCCTGTTCGGTATGGAACGTGCCGGTCTTGCCGGTCAGGCCCTGCACCAGCACCTTGGTGTTCTTGTCGACGAGAATGGACATCGGAGCCCTTTTCTAAAAACCATTGATCGAGGAAGGCGAGACGCGCCGGTAGACGCCGCTCACCATGTCTTGCCAGCCATCGCCGCCGGCAGGTCTGAAATGCAGTCGCATGCCGAAGGCATCGGCATTCTCGAAAATATAAGTCACACGCGCGGAGCCGCGCTGCGACGACCGCTCCAGAACCAGCTCCGTGCCGTTCCAGCTGCCTTTGGCCGGCGACATCGGCACGAAACCCATCGAATCGAACTGGTGCATGGTGACGATTTTGTTTTGCTGGTCGAAGCCGAACACGCTGTACGCGCCGAACGAAACCGTGCCGTCGCGGCGCTGGCGATAGCGCTGCACTACGAACAGGCCGCCGAACTGTGCCTCTGCCAGTATTTCCGAACTCGCTGTTCCGCCGTCGGCCCATTTCGTGGCCGACACCTCTTCCTCGCCGCGCCACGCTCCGACCAGCGCCCGGAGGCGCTGGTGATCGGCCGAGAGTGAGGAGAAGGGCGCAGCGTTCATGGTCAGAGCCGCTTGAGATCGGCGACGGTGAGGTCGCTCTTAGCGTTGCCGGTGTTGAGCGTCGTCGCCGGCTCGAACATCAGCACCACCGGCTGTTCGCTGAGCGAGCGCGGCCGGTGCTCGACGGCGCGCGGCACAACGATGAACTCGCCGCTGCCAAGCTCAACCGTGCCGTCGCGGAAATCGATGGCGATGCGGCCGCGCAGCACCAAGAATGCTTCGTCTTCATTGTCATGCGCGTGCCAGTCGAAGACATCGCCGAATTTGGCGATCTTGACCTGGCTGTCGTTCACGTCGCCGGCGATATGCGGATCGAAGACCTTCTTGATCTTCTGATCCGCCGCCTCGACGAGGTTTATCTTGTGCGGAGGCATCGCCTATCAACCTTGACCCTGAAGTTCTGTTTTCAAGCTGGGCATTTTTGGTTTCCGTGAACGACAGCACCGATCCATCGGCCCCCGGCGCGCCGGATCGTCACGATCTGCACCGATAAATTGCCGCCAGACGTTCTCAATTCACCAAGGGACTTGGGGTCATCATCGGCTTGGAAACTGCTGCCATATTTGGTCAGAAGCCTTTTCAGGATCATGTTGGCGGCCAGCTTCGGATCGTTGGTGCCGAAGGAGACCAGGCAGTCGCAGCGACCGTTCGAACTCTTGATTGAGGCAACGATTTCCGTAGCCTTGTAGACTTGTAGCCCGTCGGATCCGGCCTTGAACCCGCTTTGCCGGGCAACCGCGTTGAACCGGCCGAAGCTGGGCGCCGTTGCCGGACATAAGTTCATGAAGAGATTGACCCTCTTGCCGATCCAGGCGGGCGACTTCGAACTATCCGCGGCCGCAGCAGCGCTGGCCCAAAAGGCCATGCCGCAGAGCGCTATGGCCAGCAACCGATGCATCAGTCGCCCTTCACCGCCGCGACAATCTTCTTGGCTGCGTCATCGAGGTCATCGGCCGACACCACGTTTAGCCCGCTGTCGTTGATGATCTTCTTGCCGAGCTCGGCATTGGTGCCTTCCAGCCGCACCACCAGCGGCACCTGCAGGCCGACCTCCTTGACTGCTGCGATGACGCCCTCGGCGATGATGTCGCATTTCATGATGCCGCCGAAGATGTTGATCAGAATGCCTTTGACCGCCGGATCCTTGGTGATGATCTTGAACGCCGCCGTCACCTTTTCTTTCGACGCGCCGCCGCCGACATCGAGGAAGTTGGCGGGCTCGGCGCCATAAAGCTTGATGATGTCCATCGTTGCCATGGCGAGGCCGGCGCCGTTGACCATGCAGCCGATATTGCCGTCGAGCGCGACATAGGCGAGGTCGTATTTCGACGCCTCGATCTCCTTCTCGTCCTCTTCGGTGGTGTCGCGCAATTCGAGCACGTCCGGGTGGCGAAACAGCGCATTGTTGTCGAACGACACTTTGGCGTCGAGAACGCGCAGCCGGCCGCTCCTCATGACGATCAAAGGGTTGACCTCGAGCAGGCTCATGTCCTTCTCGACAAAGGCCTTGTAGAGGATGGGGAACAGCGTGGCGCCATCCTTGGCGGCGTCGCCGTCGAGCTTCAGCGCCGCGTTGAGCTTCCTCACATCGTCCGCAGTCACGCCCTTTTCCGGGTCGATGGCGACGGTGATGATCTTTTCCGGCGTGTCGTGGGCGACCGCCTCGATGTCCATGCCGCCCTCGGTCGAGACGACGAAGGCGACGCGCCCGACCGAGCGGTCGACCAGGATCGACAGATAGAGCTCGCGCTCGATGTCGGCGCCGTCCTCGATATAGAGCCGGTTGACCTGCTTGCCGGCCGGGCCGGTCTGCTTGGTGACCAGCGTATGGCCGAGCATCTCCTCGGCGTTGGCGACGACCTCGGCCACCGACTTCGCCAGCCTGACGCCGCCCTTGGCATCGGGCCCGAGCTCCCTGAACTTGCCCTTGCCGCGGCCGCCGGCATGGATCTGGCTCTTGACCACATAGAGTGGGCCGGGCAGCGCCTTGGCGGCAGCTTCCGCCTCGCTCGCCTTGAACACCGGCACGCCCTCGGCCACGGGTGCGCCAAAGCCTTTCAGCAGCGCCTTGCCCTGATACTCATGGATGTTCATGCGCTATGTCTCCAGCTTGCTTGGCGGGCTTGGGTACCGGCTTACTTGGCCGCGAGATGCGGAGCGATCTTGACGCAGGCGTCGCACAGGCCCTGCACCGCCGCGACCGAATTGTCGAACATCTTCTGCTCGCTCTTCGCGAGCTCGATCTCGATGATCCGCTCGACGCCGCCGGCGCCGATTACCACGGGAACGCCGACATAGGTGTTTTTGACGCCATATTGGCCGGAGAGGTACGCCGCACAGGGCAGCACCCGCTTCTTGTCCTTGAGATAGGCTTCGGCCATGGCGATGGCCGAGGCGGCCGGCGCATAAAAGGCGGAGCCGGTCTTGAGCAGGCCGACGATCTCGGCGCCGCCGTCGCGGGTGCGCTGCACGATCTGGTCGAGCCGCTCTTTCGAGGTCCAGCCCATCTTGATGAGGTCGGGCAGCGGGATGCCGGCAACCGTCGAATAGCGGATCATCGGCACCATGGAATCGCCATGGCCGCCGAGCACGAAGGCGGTGACGTCCTCGACCGAGACCTTGAATTCCTCGGCCAGGAAATAACGAAAGCGCGAACTGTCGAGCACACCGGCCATGCCGACGACATGGCTCTTGGGCAGGCCGGAAAACTTCTGCAGCGCCCAGACCATGGCGTCGAGCGGATTGGTGATGCAGATGACGAAGGCTTTCGGCGCGTATTTCTTGAGGCCGGCGCCGACCTGCTCCATCACCTTCAGATTGATGCCTAGAAGATCGTCGCGGCTCATGCCGGGCTTACGCGGCACGCCGGCGGTGACGATGCAGACATCGGCGCCCTCGATGCCGGCATAGTCGTTGACGCCGGTCAGCCTCGAGTCGAACCCATCGACCGGCGACGACTGCGCGATGTCCAGTCCCTTGCCTTGCGGGATGCCTTCGGCGATATCGAACAGCACGACGTCGCCGAGATCCTTGAGGCCGACCATGTGGGCGAGGGTGCCGCCGATCATGCCCGAGCCGATGAGCGCTATCTTGTTGCGTGCCATGTCAGGATGTTTTCCCTTTGACTATGACGGCGCCCAAATCCTTGACGATTTGATGACGGCGTCGGAGGAAGAGGCCGGAATGCTGCGGAACCGCGAAATTCGCCGCACGCAATAGCCCCGGCCGCACAAAAATTCAAACGATTATTTTGGAGTGAGTAATTTCAATCGGTTAGAAACAATGGGAATTACGTAAACGTCAAAATTCTGAAGCCGACTAGAGGAATTCTACACAATGGCACTGGAAATCAGAAGGCTGTTTCCTGGCGATGACGCCCTTGTGATGCGGGTTGCCGACGAAGTCTTCGACGAGCCGGTCAGGCCGGATCGGCTCTCCGCCTATCTCGCGGAGCCAGGTCATTTCATGGTCGTGGCCGTCGCCGACGGCATCGTCGTTGGCCAATGCGCAGCCGTCATCCACCGCCACCCGGACAAGGTGAGCGAACTCTACATAGACGAGGTCGGCGTGGCGCCGGCCTTTCAACGCCTGGGCATTGCGACGAGGATGCTCGGCGCCATGTTGGCACTCGGTCGCGAGCATGGCTGTGAGGAGGCGTGGGTCGGCACCGAGCCGGACAATGTTGCTGCTCGCGCACTTTACGAGTCGCGAAAAGAGCCGCATGGGCCGGCGGAGGGGTTCGTCATGTATGTTTATCGGTTATAGCCGGCGGCAGCGACCCCTTCTGTACTATCCCTCACGCCTGAGCCTGCCGTGCCTCGGTCGATGATCCCTGCGCCCCCTGCCTCTCCGCCCAGTTCTCCAGCCAGTCGTGGCTCTGCATCTCGATCAGCCGCGATGCGGTGCGCTCGAACTCGAAGACTTCGTTGCCGCGCTTGGCCGTATAGAGCTGCGCCGGCGGTGCCGCGGCGCTCAGCACCAGCCGTACATGATGATCGTAGAGCGTATCGACCAGCAGGATGAAGCGCTTGGCTTCGTTGCGCTTGCCTTCGCCGAGCACCGGCACACGGTCGATGAAGATGGTCGAGAAACGGCTGGCAATGGCAAGATAGTCGCGGGCGCCGAGCGGCCTCTCGCAGAGATCGGCGAAGGAAAACCGCGCCGCCTCGCCGGCAGAACGCGGCACCACGACGTGCCGGCCCTTCACCGTCAACATCGTCTCGGCCGTCGGCCTGCCATGCGTCATCACCGCCCACGCGTGGTCGAGCGCATGGTCGGCGGCGGCATCGGCCGCGGTGATGTAGACCGGCATGCGGCTGAGCTTGTCGAGGCGGTAATCTTTATCGGCGTCCAGCGCCAGCACCTGCGCGTGGCGCTCCAGGATAGCGACAAACGGCAAAAACAACTGACGGTTCAGGCCGTCGCGGTAGAGATCCTGCGGCGCAACATTGGAAGTGGCAACCAGCACCACGCCATTGGCAAACAACGCCGAAAACAACCTTGACAGGATCATCGCATCGGCGATGTCGGTGACGGAGAACTCGTCGAAGCATAGCACCCAGGCTTCCTCGGCCAGCGCGCGCGCCACCGGCGGGATCGGATCGTCCTCCTTGGCCGTGCCGTTCTTGCGAGCCTGTCGGTGCTTCTGGATGCGGTCCTGCACGTCGGCCATGAAGTCGTTGAAATGCACCCGGCGCTTGCGCCGCACCGGCAGCAGCTCGAAAAACATGTCCATCAGCATGGTCTTGCCGCGGCCGACGCCGCCATGGATATAAAGGCCCTTGACCGCCTCGTGCACCTCGCGCTTGCGGGCGAACAACCACCCCAGCGCGCTTGATTTCTGCGCCAGCCGCTTTGCCGATATCTCTTCGATCAGCCGGTCGAGCGCAGCGGCGATCCGCTCCTGCGCCGGATCGCGCCCGATGGCGCACGTCTCGACTAGATGGTCATAGCGCTGCTTGACGGTCGCATGAGTCTGGAGGCCGTCACGCAGATGCATTGGTCACGTCGTTCCGGAGCAATTCCAAGAAAAGTGTGCAGCGGTTTTCTGTCCGGAATTGCGTAAAAAACAAAAGAGAGCAATTCCAAGAAAAGTGTGTAACGGTTTTCCATCCGGAATTGCGTAACAATGGGGGCCGTTTTCTTACCTTGTAAGCGAGATCGGCAGGCCGTTGGAAGTCTGGCCGTCGAATTTCTCGCCGCCTGAGGAATAAAGCCGTGCCAGCGTGCCGCCATTCTCGTCGTAGAGCGTCAGTTGCTTGCCGGCGACGTTCCAGGATTTGATGCCATCGAGCGGCGCCGGGCAATGCAGCGGTCCGGCGCGGTAGCCCGACCCGAATTTGGTCTGCGGCGTCGCCACCTGACAGCTCTGGCCGGACACGCTTGCCTTCCAAACACCGGCGACGCTGGACGCGGTCAGGTCGGCTGCACCGGCCGGCGCCGTCCCGTCGGGCGGCAGCGAGGCGACCTGCGTGTTCTGCGGCGCGGTCGGAAATTTCGACGGGTCGGCCGGGCCGGGTGTCGCCGGTGGCGGCAGCTGGTTTGCAGTCACCTTGCCGGCGGGCGCAGCTTCCAGCGGCGCCGGCTGCTGCTCGTCCATCGATGTGAACCGTGAGGTTGAACAGCCGCTCGCAACGAGCACGGCCAACGATACGGCCAGCGGGCCGGTTTTCGAAAATTTCATTCTTCAACCTCCGTCGGATCGGGCTGGGGATGCCGTCCGCGCAATGTCCCCCTCACCAAGATGGAGAAGGTGGCGAAATTTCAACCCGATATGGTTAAAATACGGTTTGCGCCGGTAATGTTGCAAATTTATCGCAAAATTCACATTGCCTGAAATTGCGTTACGCCTTGGCCGTTTGGCCGACACCTCCGGTTGATTTCGATACGGCGCGCTGGCGCCAAATCCCTGGCGTTCACCTCAAATGCTTGTGCGGGCCGGCGCCGGCATTATCTCTTGGCGATCAGCAAACTGCAGGGAGCCGATTTCTTGGCCGCGAGAAAGAGAGCCGCCAACCGCTATTACAGCGGGCCGCCCAGCGATCATTTCGACGGCACCTTGTTCTTCAATCCCGACGGACGGCCGCCGGGTCGCTTTGCCGATCTGTTGAAATGGCAATTGAGCCGCGAGCGCTCGAAATGGCCGGCGGCGGATCCGAGCCCGTTTCCACCGGCAAGACCGGTCGAGCGCATCGATGGTTCTGCGCTGCGCCTCACCATGGTCGGTCATTCCTCGCTGCTCGTCCAGACAGCCGGCCTGAACATCCTGACCGACCCAGTCTGGTCGCGACGCGTCTCGCCGCTCTCCTTCGCCGGGCCGAAACGTGTCAATCCGCCGGGCATCGCGTTTTCGCATTTGCCGCCGATCGACCTCGTGCTGGTCAGTCACAACCATTACGACCATCTCGATCTCGCCACGCTGAAGCGCCTGAAGACAAGACATGACCCGCTGCTGCTGACGCCGCTCGGCAACGACACGATCATCGGCGCTGCCGTGCCCCGTATGAGGCTTTCCGCGCATGACTGGGGCGACCGGGTCGATATCGGCGATGGCGTCGCCGTCCATGTCGAGCCGGTGCACCACTGGTCGGCCCGCGGTACTCGCGACCGGCGCATGGCGCTGTGGGCGGGTTTCGTCGTCGAGACACCCGACGCAAAGATCTATTTCGCCGGCGATACCGGCTTCCACGGTGGCATCAATTACCGGCTGATGGCGCAAAAGCACGGCGGCTTCCGCCTCGCCATCCTGCCGATCGGCGCCTACGAGCCGCGCTGGTTCATGGCGCCACATCACCAGGATCCGGAGGAGGCGGTGCAAGGCATGCTTTTGTGCAACGCCGCCTATGCAGCCGGCTGTCACTGGGGCACGTTCCGGCTCACCAACGAGCCGATCGACGAGCCGCCCAGAAAGCTCGGCGAAGCGCTCGATGCTGCCGGCCTGCCGCGGCAACGTTTTCGCGCCTTGCGGCCGGGCGAAGTCTGGGACGTGCCGGCGGTCTAGCGCGGCGGAACCTAAGGCATCACATAGACGTTTGTAGGTGTTCAAACCTGTCGCCTGCGAGGTGTCTCTCATGATCAGGTGGATCATCATTCTTTTGATTATCGCGGCCGCGGCGAGCCTGCTCGGCATGCCGGCACTGGCCGGAGCCGCTGCCACCGGCGCACGCATCCTCATCGGCATCGTGCTGATTATCTTCCTGCTGATCGTGCTTGGCGTCTTCGCGGTGACTTGAAAATCACGCCGCGCTGGTAATTTCTGCCGCTATCCGCCATATAGGCGCCAAACCGGCAAGAGACCTTTCGATCGATGGCAAGCGCGGCCCCTTTCGCCAAGATGAACGGCATCGGCAACGAAATCATCGTTGCCGATATGCGTGGCCGTGCCGATCGCGTGACGCCTGCGGCAGCCGTCGCGCTTAATGCCGATGCGGCGACCAGGTTCGACCAGATCATGGCGATCCACGACCCCAGGACGCCGGGCACCGCCTTTTTCATCGACATCTTGAATTCCGACGGAACCAGGGCGCAAGCCTGCGGCAACGGCATGCGTTGTGTCGTCCAGGCGCTCGCCGCCGAGACCGGCCAGAAGACATTTGCCTTTGAAACAGTCGCCGGCATCCTCAATGCCGAGGAACATGCCGACGGAATGATCTCGGTCGACATGGGCAGGCCGCGCTTTGGCTGGCAGGACATCCCGCTGGCCGAGGAATTCCGCGACACCCGCATGATCGAGCTGCAGATCGGCCCGATCGATGCTCCGGTGCTGCATTCGCCGTCGGTCGTCTCGATGGGCAATCCGCACGCCATCTTCTGGGTCGACCGCGACGTCTGGTCGTACGAGCTCGAGCGCTTCGGCCCGCTGCTCGAAAACCACCCGATCTTCCCCGAGCGCGCCAACATCACCATCGCGCAGGTGACCTCGCCGGAGACCATGGCCATCCGCACCTGGGAGCGCGGCGCCGGCCTGACCAAGGCCTGCGGCACGGCTGCTTGCGCCGCTGTAGTCGCCGCGTCCCGCACCCGGCGTACCGGCCGCGGCGTCACGCTGATGACGCCCGGCGGCGGCTCGCTGCATGTTTTGTGGCGCGACGACGACCACGTCATCCTCACCGGTGCCGCCGAATGGGAATTTTCCGGCAGCTTCGATCCGTCGACCGGGGCGTGGGCGCGCGACACCGAAAGCGCCGCCTGATGGCTCCTCTTGGCAACAAGGATATCGAGGTCGTCACCTTCGGCTGCCGGCTGAACACCTATGAATCCGAGGTGATGCGGCGTGAAGCCGAAAGTGCGGGCCTCGGCGGCCTCGAAGGCGGCGCCATCATCTTCAACACCTGCGCCGTCACCGGCGAGGCTGTACGCCAGGCCAAGCAGTCGATCAGAAAAGCCCGCCGTGAGAACCCGGCTGCCCGCATCATCGTTACCGGCTGCGCCGCGCAGACCGGCCCGCAGGATTTCGTCGCCATGGACGAGGTCGATCTCGTCCTCGGCAATGAGGAAAAGCTGAAGGCGCATTCCTATCGCGCGTTGCCGGATTTCGGCGTCAACGACACTGAGAAGGCGCGCGTCAACGATATCTTTTCGGTGCGCGAGACGGCCGCCCACATGGTCGACGCCATCGAGGGCCGGGCGCGCGCTTTTGTCCAGGTGCAGAACGGCTGCGACCACCGCTGCACCTTCTGCATCATTCCGTACGGTCGCGGCAATTCGCGCTCGGTGCCGATGGGCGCCGTGGTCGAGCAGATCAAGCGACTCGTCGGCAATGGTTATGCCGAGATCGTGCTGACGGGCGTCGACATGACCAGTTTTGGCGCCGATCTGCCGGGCGCACCGAAGCTCGGCAAATTGGTCAAGACCATCCTGAAGCAGGTGCCGGACGTGAAACGCCTGCGGCTTTCCTCGATCGACTCGATCGAAGCCGACGACGATCTGCTGGACGCCATCGCCACCGAGCCGAGGCTGATGCCGCATCTGCATCTGTCGCTGCAATCGGGTGACGACATGATCCTGAAGCGGATGAAGCGCCGGCACAGCCGCGACCAGTCGATCCGCTTTTGCGAGGATGTGCGCAAACTGCGCCCCGGCATTGTTTTCGGCGCCGACATCATCGCCGGCTTCCCGACCGAGACGGACGCCATGTTCGAAAACTCGCTGGAGATCGTCGAGGAATGCGGCCTCACGCATCTCCACGTCTTCCCGTTTTCGCCGCGCCAGGGCACGCCCGCCGCGCGCATGCCGCAGCTCCGCCGCGACGTCGTCAAGCAACGCGCGGCACGCCTGCGCGCCGCCGGCGAGGCCGCCTATCGCCGCCATCTTGCCTCGCTCGCTGGAACGCATCAGTCGATCCTGGTCGAGCGTGACGGCCTTGGCCGCACCGAAGGGTTTACGCTGGCCGCGGTCTCTGCCGGCGCTCCGGGCGACATTGTCGAGGCTGATATCGCCGGCCATGACGGTATCCGACTGATCGCCGCGCCGCTTGCCGCCCGCGCCGCCTGAGAGCGCAAGACATGGCTGGGTTTTTCAAGAAGATATTTTCGTTCGGCAAGAAGGAAGTCGTCGAGGAGCGGCCCGACGAGGCCGCGCCGCTGCCGCCGATCAAATGGGACGAACTGGAGGCGCTGAAACCGGCCGCCGAGCAGGCCGTCCCGGAGTTTTTGAAACGCGAAGAATCGCGGCCCGAAGTCGAAGCCGTACCTCCACCGCCAGTCGAACCAGAGTTGCCTCCGGCACCGCAACCGGCGCCGGAAGAGCAGAAGCCTGAGCCGCCGCCGACCATTCCACCCGAGCCGGAAACGCCTGCTGAGGAACCGGAGGAGATCCGGGCCGGGCCGCAGCAGCCAGAAATCGTCCCCTCCCAGCCGGAACCTGCACCCGTCGAAGTGCCGGTAGTGCCCACCGAGGCTCCCTCAGCAGCGCCAGTGCACGAAGTCCCGCCCGCCGAAATACCGCCCCCGATCCGCCAGCCAGCGCCGGTCGAGACGAAACCGATCTTGACCGAGATCGCGCCCGAACCGGAGGTCGTGCCGGCGCCCCACCCTCCCATCGAGGGGGAGGTAAAGCCCGAGCCGGAAGCCGTTCCGCAACCAGCGCTGGAGCCAAAGCCCGCCCCCGGCAAAGTCACCGTAACCAAGAAGGTCGAGCAGAAAGCCGAGCCGCAGAAGGCGCCCGAACCGGCGCCGAGGCGTTCCTGGTTCCAGCGCATGCGAGACGGGCTTGCCCGGTCTTCCCGGGAGTTGTCCGGCAACATCGCCGGCGTCTTCACCAAGCGGAAGCTTGACGAGGATACGCTGCAGGACCTGGAGGATGTGCTGATCCGCGCCGATCTCGGCATGGAGACGGCTTTGCGCGTTACCGACGCGCTCTCGGCCAGCCGCTACGGCAAGGACGTCTCCGACACCGAAGTCCGCGCCATCATGGCGGCCGAGGTAGAGAAGGTACTGACCCATGTCGCCATGCCGCTAGAACTCGATCTCAGCCACAAGCCGCATGTCATCCTGGTCGTCGGTGTCAACGGCACCGGCAAGACCACAACCATCGGCAAGCTGGCGGCAAAGCTGACCGATGGCGGCCTCTCGGTGATGCTCGCCGCCGGCGACACTTTTCGCGCCGCCGCGATCGAGCAGCTGAAGATCTGGGGCGAGCGTACCAACTCGCCGGTCATTGCCTCGAAGCTCGGCGCCGATGCCGCCGGCCTCGCCTACGATGCATTCGAGCGCGCGAAGGAGGCCGGCTCCGACGTGCTGATCATCGACACCGCCGGGCGGCTGCAGAACAAGACCGAACTGATGGCGGAACTGGAAAAGATCGTCCGGGTGCTGGGCAAGCTCGATCCGGAAGCGCCGCACACCGTGCTGCAGACGGTCGATGCCACCACCGGCCAGAATGCGCTCAACCAGGTCGAGATCTTCCGCAATGTCGCCGGCGTCAACGGCCTGGTAATGACCAAGCTGGACGGCACGGCGCGCGGCGGTATTCTGGTGGCGATCGCGGCAAAGCACAAATTGCCGGTCTATTTCATCGGCGTCGGCGAACAGGTCGACGACCTCGAACCCTTTTCCGCAAGCGAATTCGCCAGGGCGATCGCTGGAGTGGCTTGACGAGCATGATTCCGAAAAGTTGCAGGCTCTTTGGATTGGATCATGCGTAAGAAGGACGCTATGAACCCACCCATCCTCGAAGGCGACCCGTCCGATCCGCGCCGCAGGGCGTTGAACCCCGGCCTGAAATTCCTGCTCGAACTCGGGCCTGGCCTGGTGTTCTTTTTCACCACCATCCGCGGCGCGTGGCTTGTCGGGAAGTTTCCGATCCTCGGCCATATCGGCGAGCCTATCCTGATTGCCACAGCGTTCTTTATGGTGGCGACGGCACTGTCGCTCAGCGTTTCGTGGATTTTGACGCGTAGCTGGCCGATCATGCCGTTGGTCTCGGCCATCGTGGTGTTTGTGTTTGGCGCGCTGGCGCTGTGGCTGCAGGACAAGACCTTCGCTTTCATGAAGCCGACAATCATCAACAGCCTGTTCGGCATCACGTTGCTTGGCGGGTTGGCGTTTGGCAGATCGCTGTTGGGCTATGTCTTTGATTCCGCCTTCAATCTCGACGCCGAAGGCTGGCGCAAGCTCACTTTCCGATGGGGACTCTTCTTCCTTTTTCTGGCTGCGCTGAACGAGATCGTGTGGCGCAACTTTTCTGAGGAAGCCTGGCTTTATTTCAAGGTCTGGGGCACGATTCCCATTACCCTTGTCTTCACGTTAAGCCAAATGCCGTTGATCCTGCGCCATTCGCTCGAGGACAAGGCCGGCAAGGAAGAGAAGGCCGGCAAATAGAGCAATTCCAGGAAAGTGTGTAGCGGTTTTCCCGGGAAAAGCGCGTAGCGTTTTCCCTAGGGAATTGCATCAGAATAAGGGGAGAGGGGCATGGAATTCATCACCACGCGCGACGAGTTGAGGACGATCTACAAGACGCCTCGGCTGACCGACGGCTCGATCCGCAAGGAATTGAAGACATTGGACGGCCACTGCCGTTCATTCATCGGCAAGAGCCCGTTGGTGCTGATCGGCTCGTCCGACGGCGCCGGCAATGCCGATGTGACGCCCAAGGGCGACAGGCCGGGTTTTGTGGCAGTGCTCGACGAGAAGACCATCGCCATCCCCGACCGGCCGGGCAACAACCGGCTCGACACGCTGGAGAACATCCTTCTCAATCGCTCGGTCGGGCTGCTCTTCCTCATTCCCGGCATGAACGAGACGCTGCGTGTCAACGGCGATGCCCGCATCACCGTCGATGCGGCGTTACGCGAGCGGCTGGCGGTCGACGGCAAGGCGCCGCAAAGCGTCGTCGTGGTGACGGTCAAGGCCGCCTATATGCATTGCGCCAAGGCCTTCATGCGCTCCGAACTGTGGAAGCCGGAGAGCTGGTACGACCGCGCGACGCTGCCGACGCTCGGCCAGATCCTGCGCGACCAGCTGGCGCTCGCCGATTCGGCCGAGGCGACCGACCGCTGGCTGGATGAGGAATACAGGGAGACCATGTGGTAGCGTGCCCGGCAACGAATCGCCCAAACCGGTCTCCATTCCTTTGCTGAACATCGTCGCCATCTCCGGCAGCCTGCGCGCCGCCTCGACCAATTCGGCCCTGGTCGCGGCACTCGCGCAAAACGCGCCGCCGGACTGTCACGTCTCCGTCTACGATGGACTTGGCCGGCTGCCGATCTTCAACCCCGACGACGAAGGCGAGCGGACGCCGCCGCAAGCAGCAGTGCTGATCGATGCGGTCACCGCCGCTGACGGCGTCATCGTCTCCTGCCCGGAATATGCTCACGGTGTGCCAGGCGGCCTGAAGAACGCGCTTGACTGGCTGGTGTCGCGCGATGCCGCCGTTGGCAAGCCAGCCATGCTGGTGCATGCCTCGCCGCGCTCGCTGTTTGCCCGCGCCGCACTGATCGAGATCGTGCGGACAATGTCTTTTGCGCTCCATGAGGAAGCAGCGCTCGAAATAGCGCTGCTCGGCAAGAAGCCGCCGGAGGTGGAGGATATCTTATCGCAGCCGGAAAACCGGCTGACGATGCGCGATGCCCTATCCGCCTTCGCGGAGTTCATCCGCTCGCGGTGAACGCCGGACCGTGCTTTCGCCATCCCAGGGTCTCCGCGACGGAGTTTCGCTCCTGCTCCGCCCCCGGGATGACGACGCTAGGAGCTGCGGCCAATCTGTGCCGGGAACTATCCCTTGCTCCTCCGCGTCTCGACGTCGGTCTCGCCGACGAACCAGTCGCGTGCAGCGACCTCCTCGAAAACCACCCAGACATCGTTGTTGGTCAGGCCGGTGACGCCGGTGATGGCCGCTGTCACTTGGGCGGCGATCGCGGCCTTTTTGCCGGCCGGGTCGTCGGCAATCACCTCCTTGACCAGGCGGATATTCACGAATGGCATGGTTCCCTCCCTTGCATATGCTTGGCAGCCGCTCAGTAGGTTTTGGCGCCGTTGACCATGAGCCGGACCATGTAGAGCGAGGTCGTGCCGGCGATGTAGAGGCAGTTCAGCTTGTTGCCGCCGAACACGCAATTAGCAACGACTTCCGGTACCTTGACCTTGCCGATCAGCGTCCCGTCTGGATCGTAGCAATGGACCCCGTCGGCGGCACTGGTCCAGATGCGGCCGTCCGCATCCAGCCTGAAACCGTCGAACAGGCCGGCGGTGCAGTCGGCAAAGACCTTTTCGCCTGAGACCGTCTTGCCGCCCTGGCCGACATTGAACACCCGGATGTGTGCCGGATTTTGCGCACCATGCGTGCGGCCGGTATCCGCGACATAGAGTTGGCGCTCGTCGAGCGAGAAGGCGAGCCCGTTGGGCCTGACCATGTCGGTGATCACCGCCTCGGTCTCGCCGGTGCCGGGATCGACCCGGTAGACATGGCAGGCGCCGATTTCGCTTTCGGCCTTGTCGCCCTCGTAATCGGTATCGATGCCGTAGCTCGGATCGGTGAACCAGATCGAGCCATCGGACTTGACCACCGCGTCATTGGGCGAGTTCAGCCGCTTGCCGCGCCATTTGTCGGTGATGGTGATGACCGAGCCGTCATGCTCGGTGCGGCTGACGCGGCGGCCGGAATGCTCGCAAGTAACCAGCCGGCCTTGCCGGTCGACGGTGTTGCCGTTGGAATTGCCGGACGGCTGACGGAACACGCTGACGCTGCCGTCGGTCTCGTCGTAACGCAGCATGCGATTGTTCGGGATGTCGGACCAAACCACATAGCGCCCGGCTGCAAACCAGGCCGGTCCTTCCGCCCATCGGCAGCCGGTAAACAGCCTGTCCACCTGTGCATTGCCGTTGAAAAGCCGCGAAAAGCGCGGATCGAGAACTTCGTAGAATTCGCTGGCCATGGTTCCTCCCGGTAGCAGTCGCTTGGCAAGGGCGCGATCAAGCCAGCCTGCGATCGATATGGCAAGATCGATGATGCGTCTGAAGCATTATGGAAGCGAATACTGGCCCGGACGGCAGGTCACATCCCGTTAACCGGCTATGCGCCCAGCGCAATGGTGCATTGCAACATCTTATTTTTGCAACGCACCATAACTATGTCATGCTCCGTATCGATCAAGGGAGGAACAACTGGCCGCGAAATGCGGCGCAAAAGGAAACTCGCTATGATCATCGACAGCCTCATGAGCCGCGCTCGCGCCAGCATCGCCAAGCGCCGGCATTACAACCGCCTCGTCGCCGAAATCGACAGCTTCAGCAGCCGCGACCTCGCCGACATGCGCGCCGACCGCTCAGAAATGCTCTACCAGGTCCACAAGCAGATCTACGGCTGAGTGAATGGGATCGGGCTTAGCCCACCCATTCGATCCAGCGGCCGTGGTAATCGCAATGGGCCAGGCGGTGCGTCTCGCCGCCCGGCCATAAAGTCAGGCTGAGTACCGCCCAATTGTTTGTGGGATCGCGCGGCTCCATCCTCAGCCTTGCGATAGGCGCAGCGGCCGTGGCCTGTCTGCCCGCCTGCTCCAGGGCGACGATGATCGCATCCTTGGTCGCCCGCGGCAGGTATTGCCACATGATCGAATGATAGAGCACAAAAGCGCCACCCTCCTGCCGCGCGGCCAGCGCCTTCCCGACAAAATCCGCCGCGTCCGCTTTGACAAGTGGCGGTCGAAACTTTTCGGCAAGTGACAGCGCAGCGTCGAGCCGGGCCAGCCGCGTAGCCTGATCGGCCCAGACGTAAGACCGAAGCCGTAACCGTGTGGCTGCGTCGGCGACATCTACCGGCGCGATGTCACAGCCGGCGCGGTGGCGGACGTCGATCGCTCCACCAAGCGGAACAGCGAGTCCGCGCACCTCCGGCGCCAACCGAACGGTGGAGGTCCGGTCGCCCCACTCGGCATCGCCGTAGCGGTAGTGAAAGCTGTCGAACAGGAGATTGAGCCCAGCGCTGGCGCCAATCTCGCACAAGTCCAGCGGCAGGCCGGTTTCCCGCGCGACCGTCAGAAATCCAGGCAGCAGCATCGCCGACCGGGCGATTTCATTGGTCTGCGGCGCACCGGCGAGGCCGGCGACGATCCGCTCGTCGGATCGCGCAATTGCCTCCGGCAGCACCGCCGCGATCTCGGATTCGCTTGTCTGGTTGGGCGGATAGATCAGTGCCAATCGCTCATTGGCACCCGTCAGGACCAACCCATGCAGCGCGCCGCAAAGCCGCAATGCGAGGGCGTCGGCGCGCGCGTCGCCCGGCCAACCGAGCACCGCCTGCCCGGTCCTGGTGTTTGCGTCGAGAACCTTAGCGAGCGCACGGCATAAATTCGCGGTGAAAGGCGAGCCAAGTCCATCGCAGGCTTTCGCCTGTGCCAGAAAATGATCGCGGATGTCTCGTTCGTCCATCGCGTTTCAGGTGTCTCAGCCCGGAGCCGCGAGCGCCTTCTCGATTTCGGGTAACAGCAGCGTCCGCGCCGAGTCCGGCGTCAGCGGCCCGACATGCTTATAGGCGATCTTGCCATCCTTGCCGATGACGAAGGTTTCCGGCACGCCGTAGACACCCCAGTCGATCGCCGTGCGTCCGGCTTGGTCGACGCCGATCGCCTGGAATGGATTGCCGAGATCGCCAAGGAACCGACGGGCGTTTTCCGGCTGGTCCTTGTAGTTCAGCGCCGCCATGACGAAGCGTCTGTCCTGCGACAGCGCCAGCAGCACCGGATGCTCTTCGCGGCACGGCGCGCACCAGGACGCGAAGACGTTGACCAGCGTCACCTTGCCGGCGAACTGTTTTGAATCGAGGCCCGGCAAATTGGTGCCTTCGAGCGCCGGCAGGTTGGTCTGCGGCGCCGGCAGGCCGATCAGCGCTGACGGCACTTCCGACACGTCGCGCCCGGACAAAAGCTGCGCCAGGAACAATCCCGCCAGCCCGAGAAAGACCACCAGCGGCAGCAGCACGATCAGGCGGCGGCGCGCCGGTGTTTGGGTTTCCGTGCTCATGATTTTACTGCCTTATCGGAGCGCCGGCGCACGCCGGATGCCTCCAGCTCGGCAAGCTCTCGCTTGCGGCCGCGCTGGTCGAGCAGAATCCAGCCGATCAGCCCACCCAGCACCACGGCCGTGATCGCATAGGCGGCGGTGACATAAAGGGCGTGAACGCTCATTTTCCCGATCCAAGGCTTCTCACGGCGGAATTCATAGCCTCACCGGCTGTTTGTCGCAATGAACGGGTCTGCGGCAGATTTGCGGTTATCGCAAGCCGAAGGTCACTGCGAACGCAAAACACCTGATATGTTTTTGATACGCATGTATTGGCACGTCAGAGACAGCCTGACAGCCCCTTCGCAGGTAAGCAGGATTCTACCGGCGTCATCCCACATCCTGATTGCACTCCAGCCATGGCTCCGGAACTTGCGAAGGCTAATCGATTCGACCGCGATGAACTCAAGCCCGAAAGACACGGCATTGAACGCCGCCCATTTGGCGGGGGGCCGGTAGGGGAGGACGGTCGAGATGAAGGAAAGATACATGCTAGGCCCTTCACGATTGATTTCGGCCTTGGTTACCTCGACGGAAGACAGGTCCGGATAGTTGCCGTAGATTGTCTGGAGAAAGATCGGGTTCTCTATGCGCAGCGGCCACATCAATCCGTTCCGTGCCGAAGCGCCAGCGCCGCCGCCACCGGCCCGAGCACGGCAAGGAACAGGGTCAGCGCGGCGAGAATGAGGAAGGGCTGCAGAAAAGGATCGGGGTTCGCCACCGCGCCATAGCTTGCTGATACGCCGAAGATCAGCACGGGAATGGTTAGCGGCAGCACCAGCACCGAGATCAGCAGGCCCCCGCGCGGCAGCGCCACCGCCACCGCGGCACCGGCGGCACCGATGAAGGTGATCGCCGGCGTACCGACCAGAAGCGTCAGCGCCGTCGCACCGATGCCGATGGGCTCCATGTTCATGAACAGGCCGAGCAAGGGAGCGGCGATGACCAGCGGCAGCACGCTTCCCGCCCAATGCGCCAGGCATTTCGTCAGAACGGTCAAGGCCAGCATGTGCCGGTCGTTGCCAAGCACCAGAAGATCGAGCGAGCCGTCCTCGCGGTCGGCCTGGAACAGCCGGTCGAGGCCGAGCAGGCAGGCCAGCAATGCGGCGATCCACAGGATCGCCGGGCCGATGCGGGCCAGCAGCTTCAGCTCGGGACCGACGCCGAAGGGGATGGTCGCGATAACGGCGAGAAAGAAAATCACGCCGGTAAGCGCCCCGCCGCCGGCGCGGATACTCAGGCGGATGTCGCGCAGGAAGAGGGCTAGCATGATGTGAGATGCTTTCGCCTGGGCACCCCCCTCTGTCCTGCCGGACATCTCCCCCTCAAGGGCGGAGATTGGCTGTCACGACTGCCTTCGCCAATCTCGATCGTTGAGAGTTGAGCGCAGCGACGAAGCTGCCAATCTCCCCTCTCGTGGGGGAGATGTCCGGCAGGACAGAGGGGGGCGCCGTAGAGCACCAACATCAAACGGCCTCGCCCATCACCAGCCCTTGTGCCCCCTCGATCCCAAGCGGCAAATGCGTCGCCGCAACCACGATCCCCCCACTCTCGAGGTGCTTCCCCATCAATTCGCCGAATCTCTCCTCCGAAGCGTTGTCCAGTCCTGCCGTCGGCTCATCGAGCAGCCACAATGGCCGGTGGCTTACCAGCAGTTTTGCAATCGCCGCGCGGCGGCGTTGCCCGGTCGAGAGATAGCCGAAAGGCAGATGGCCGATGCCGCCCAGCCCGACGGTTTCCAGCGCCTCTCCAACACCCGCGGAACCGGCGCCCGAAAAATCGCGCCAGAAGCACAGGTTTTCCGTAACGCTCAGCGCCGTCTTCATCGCGTTGAGGTGGCCGAGATAGTGACACGCCGAGGCCGCCGACGCAAAGTCTTCGCCACCATCTTCGAACCGCACACGGCCTGCCGCCACCGGCAACAGTCCGGCGACGATCCTGAGCAGCGTCGATTTGCCGGCGCCGTTCGGCCCGGTGACGACCAGCGCCTGGCCATCCCCCAGCGCGAATTCGATGCCGGAAAATACCGTCTCGCCGCCGCGTTCGCCGCCCAGATTTTCGGCGATCAGCCGCATCCGTCCCCCTTCGCCGAAAGTTCAGGCGCGGCTTCGGTGCGCCGCAGCAAAAATGGCGATTCCGTGTCTAGAACTATTCCAGAAAATTCTCTATATCCGCATCATCCGTGCCAGCGGTCGGCACGGGAACCGAATTTGCGCCGAACCAGCGCGCGTGCCGCCTTGAACGGCCCGGACGCTTGGGAACGGATAGCGGAAATGGCCGTACCCGCACCTTTGCGCGTGATTTGCATGCCCACTGGCGTCCGTTCCCTTCCGGCAACCGACAGTTAGGGATCGCACGTGTCCAAATCACTCGACAGCTTCAATTGCCGCCGCACGCTGACCGCCAGCGGCACCGAGTACATTTACTATGACCTTGTCGAGGCCGAAAAGAACGGCCTCACCGGTATTGCCCAATTGCCCTATTCGATGAAGGTGCTGCTGGAGAATCTGCTGCGCAACGAGGACGGCCGTTCCGTTACCAAGGAGAGCATCCAGGCGGTCGCCGGCTGGCTGACTGACCGGGGCACTGCCGGCGTCGAGATCGCCTATCGCCCGGCTCGCGTGCTGATGCAGGATTTCACCGGCGTTCCAGCCGTGGTCGACCTTGCCGCCATGCGCGACGCCATGGCCTCGCTCGGCGGCGATCCGCAAAAGATCAATCCGCTGGTGCCGGTCGATCTGGTCATCGACCACTCGGTCATCGTCGACGAATTCGGCACGCCGTTGGCTTTCGCCCGCAATGTCGAGCTTGAATATGAGCGCAACGAGGAACGCTACAAGTTCCTGAAATGGGGCCAGCAGGCGTTCCGCAATTTCCGCGTCGTGCCGCCCGGCACCGGCATCTGCCATCAGGTCAATCTCGAATATCTCGGCCAGGTCGTGTGGACCAACAGCGAAGACGGCGAGACCACCGCCTATCCCGACACCTGCGTCGGCACCGATTCACATACCACGATGATCAACGGCCTCGGCGTGCTCGGCTGGGGCGTCGGCGGCATCGAGGCGGAGGCCGCGATGCTTGGCCAGCCGGTCTCCATGCTGCTGCCTGAAGTCATCGGCTTCCGGCTCACCGGCAGGCTGAGGGAAGGCGTCACCGCCACCGACCTGGTGCTCACCGTCACCCAGATGCTGCGCAAGAAGGGCGTCGTCGGCAAGTTCGTCGAATTCTTCGGGCCGGGCCTGTCCAACATGACGCTGGCCGACCGCGCCACCATCGGCAACATGGCGCCGGAATATGGCGCCACCTGCGGCTTCTTCCCGGTCGACAGCGAAACCATCCGCTATCTGACAATGTCCGGTCGCGACGAAAGCCGCATCGCCCTGGTCGAGGCTTATTCGAAGGCGCAAGGCTTGTGGCGCGATGCCGGCTCGGCCGATCCGGTCTTCACCGACCTGCTGGAGCTCGATCTCGGCAGTGTCGTCCCGTCGATGGCCGGCCCGAAGCGGCCGGAAGGCCGGGTCGCACTTGAAGACATTCCGGCTGGCTTCGCCAAGGCCATGGAGTCCGAATACAGGAAGGCCGCCGAAATCGACAAGCGCTATGCCGTCGAGGGCACGAGCTACGATCTTGGCCATGGCGATGTGGTCATCGCCGCCATCACCTCCTGCACCAACACATCGAACCCGAGCGTGCTGATCGGCGCCGGGCTGTTGGCGCGCAATGCCAACCGGCTCGGCCTCGAGCAGAAGCCGTGGGTCAAGACCTCATTGGCGCCGGGCAGCCAGGTCGTCGCCGAATATCTCGAGAAATCCGGCCTGCAGAAGGAGCTCGACCAGATCGGCTTCAACCTGGTCGGCTTCGGCTGCACCACCTGCATCGGCAATTCCGGCCCATTGCCGGCGCCGATCTCCAAGACCATCAACGATAAGGGCTTGATTGCTGCGGCAGTCTTGTCCGGCAACCGCAATTTCGAAGGCCGCGTCTCGCCCGACGTGCAAGCGAACTATCTCGCCTCGCCGCCACTGGTCGTCGCCCACGCGCTGGCCGGGACCGTGACCAAGGATCTGACCACCGAACCGCTCGGCGAGGATCGCAACGGCAATCCGGTCTATCTCAAGGATATCTGGCCGAGTTCGGTCGAGATCCAGGAATTCATCGAGAAGAACGTCACGCGCGAATTGTTCGCCCGCAAATATGCAGACGTCTTCAAGGGCGACGAGTACTGGCAGAACGTCAAGGCGCCGGAAGGCCAGACCTATGCCTGGGACGACAATTCCACCTATGTGCAGAACCCGCCCTATTTCGCCGGCATGACGTCGGGCTTCGGCAAGATCGGCGATATCAAGGGCGCGCGTGTGCTCGGTCTGTTCGGCGACAAGATCACCACCGACCACATTTCGCCGGCCGGTTCGATCAAGGCGGCCTCGCCGGCCGGCAAGTACCTCACCGACCACGGCGTCGGCGTCGCCGATTTCAACCAGTACGGCACGCGCCGCGGCAATCATGAGGTAATGATGCGCGGCACCTTCGCCAACATCCGCATCCGCAACCACATGCTGGGCGAGAACGGCCGCGAGGGCGGCTACACCATCCATTACCCGTCGAAAGAAGAGGAATCGATCTACGACGCCGCCATGCGATACAAGAAGGAAGGCGTGCCGCTGGTCATCTTCGCCGGCGTCGAATATGGCAACGGCTCGTCGCGTGACTGGGCGGCCAAGGGCACCAATTTGCTGGGCGTCCGCGCGGTCATCGCCCAGTCCTTCGAGCGCATCCACCGCTCCAATTTGGTCGGCATGGGCGTGATCCCCTTCGTCTTCGAGGAAGGCACCTCATGGGCCTCGCTCAACCTCAAGGGCGACGAACTGGTCGAGATCGACGGACTGGGCAACATCAAGCCGCGGCAGAAGATGATCGCCAGGATCACCTACGGCGACGGCAGCGTCAAAGAGGTTCCGATCATCTGCCGCATCGATACGCTGGACGAGCTCGACTACTTCAAGAATGGCGGCATCCTGCAATACGTGCTGCGCGATCTGGCCGCTTAAGGGAGTAGGGCAATAAGGGAGTAGGGCAGTAGGGTGAAGCAAGGAGAAGCGACTTATTCCCCTACTGCCCTACTGCCCTAATTCCCGGCTTTCCGAACCGCGCTGTCGCCGCCAGCAGCACGCCGAGCATCAGCCCGTTGAATATGTGCCACAGGAAATGCGTGCCGAGCGGAAAGCCGCCGCAGACCAGCGGATCGATCATCCGGCAGATGACCGACACGACGAAGATCGCCGAGCCCGCCAGATTGTACCAGCCGGCAGGGTTGCCGCTGGCCGCCACCATGGCGCCGAAGAAGGCGAGCGCCAGGAAGGGCGGCAGATAGCCGGTCGTCCCGTTCGACGCCTGGCGCAGCCAGTCGGGCACGGCAAAGGTCACCAGCCCGGCGACGGCATAGAAGGCGACGAAAATGGCGATCGCCTTGCCCCATTTCATGCCGAGAAAACGCCGCAGGTTGAACAGCGTGTAGGCCAGCGTGAACCCGGCGATCGGCAGCACGTCGGCCCAGACCGTGCCACGGTTGGCAAAGGTGTGGAACAGCGACGAGCCGACGCCGATCGCCACCACCCACCAGGCCAGCACTTCGGCGAAGGTGCCGGTGCCGCGCTTGCGCACCTGCCAGACACCCCATAGCCCGGCGGCAAAAAAAGCCAGATTGCTCAGCGCATTGAGCGGTTCGGCCCAGAATTCCGGCCCCGTCCGTTCGCAATAGAGGTCGACCGGCGCCAGGAGAGATTGCCACATGCTGATTGCCGCCCGAATCGCTTCCATGGTGAAGTGCAAGTCCACCTATTGCGCCCTTGCCAGCGGTTGCAACGGCAAAATTTCACCGCAACGTGACTTCCCGTTGACTGCCGCTTCTGCCACATATTTCGACAACCAGAACAAAGCCGGCGTCACCGGCGGGATCGGAACGGCCATGCCATCTCGAAGACCATTGCGGCTTGCGGCCCTTGCGCTGGCCCTCTCGGCGTTTGCCGGCAGGGCCCTTGCCGAGCCAACCGACAAGCCATTAGGCGTCGTCGAGCTCTTCACCAGCCAGGGATGCAACTCCTGTCCGCCGGCAGATGAATTCTTCGCCGAGCTCGCCGCCAAGGAGGACATCGTCGCGCTCGCCTATCATGTCGATTATTGGGATTACCTCGGCTGGCAGGACACGCTGAGCCGCAAGGAAAATACCGAGCGGCAATACGAGTATATGCGCGCCTTCGGCAGTCGTTCCGTCTACACCCCGCAAGCCGTCATAAACGGCCGCAGCCATGTCAACGGCGCCAGCCGCAAGGAAGTCGACGGCGCGCTGGCCCGCATGGAGAGGGTCGGCGAAGGCATGCGCGTCGGCATCAAGGTCAGCCGGACCAGCGATCGCGTCATGATCGATGCCGGCGACGCTGTGACCGGCCCAACCGACGCGCATGTCGTCATCGTCTATTTCAATCCGCCGCAGACGATAAAGATCGGCAAGGGTGAAAACAGTGGCCGCAGCATGACCTACTGGAACGCCGTCTCCAGCATCCAGACCGCCGGCATGTGGCACGGCAAGGCGCAGCGCTACGAACTGCCGATGAGCGAGATCGCCAAGAAGGGCGGCTGCGCCGTGCTGCTGCAGTCGGTCGGCAAGGACGGCATGCCCGGGCCGATCCTGGGCGCAGCCTTTATCCGCAAGCCTTAGATAGGGCGCCCCCCGTTCTCCCCTTGTTGTGGGAGAAGGGATAACCGCGCTCAAGCCTCCGACGACAGCCTATCTGGATGGATCGCATCGCCACGGCTAATAAAAAACCGGCGTCAGCTTGCTTCTGACGCCGGTCATTTAGGTTTTGGGATCGTCGCACCCGATCTTTCCAAGGAAAAACCGAGGTTGGTTCGATCCGACGCAGACCCGTGGGCGGGGGGCTTGGGGTTTACGAGCCGGTGCCGGACCGAACCGTCTCAGGCAACGCCGGTAAATTCGTCGGACATTGGGGCATGAGCACGGATAAAAAAAGGCAGGATTGTGGCGAAGCATCACCAATTTCAACAGGCGTTTCGCAAACGTGACTGGACGCTGGAGAAACCGCACGGTGCTGCCGTTGCCCGGCCGGGCCTTGCAATTCGGCAACGAAAGCGCCAACTTTGGTCGGCGTACGATTCATTGCGAGGATCCAGGCATGACTGATCGCAGCAGCGGGACGGAGGATGGGGACGCATCCGCAATATTGATCCCGCTGCATGAGGCAAGACGCGAACGCCTCGACCAGCCGGTGCGGTTCGACCGGCGCGAACTGGACCAGATCCTCAGGCTCTACGGCCGTATGGTTGCCGCCAATGAGTGGCGCGACTATGCCATCGACCATCTCGCCGACCGCGCCGTTTTTTCCGTCTTCCGCCGCACCAGCGAAGTGCCGCTTTTCCAGATCGTCAAGGATCCGAAGCTGGCGCGCCGGCAAGGCGCGTTCGCCGTCATCGCCGCCGGCGGGCGCATCCTCAAGCGCGGCCAGGAACTCGGCCGGGTGCTTGGCGTGTTCGACCGAACACTGAAGCTGGTCGAGGCGTAACCCTTTATTTTTGCAGGCGGAACTTGCGCTCGGGCAGCGATTGCGGATCAGGCGGGATGGACGCCCCGCCGTTGATCGGCAGCTGCATGAAAACCGTGTCCAGCCAGCGTCCGTGCTTATAGCCTGAGCCTTCCAGGCGGCCGGAATGACGAAAGCCGAGCTTCTCGTGCAACCGCACCGAGGCGCTGTCGGGCCGGCCGTCGCCGATCACCGCGATGATCTGGCGAAAACCCGCCGCCTTGGCCGCTTCGATCAGCCCTTGCATCAAGAGCAGCCCGACGCCTTGCCCTTTGGCCTCGGGCGCGACATAGACGGAATCCTCGACGACGAAGCGGTAGGCCGGGCGCGGCCGGAACGCCCCGGCATAGGCATAGCCGAGCACGCCGCCGGCCTTTTCCGCAACGAGATAGGGAAAGCCGCCCGCCATCAGAGTGTCGAAGCGCGTGCCCATCTCGGCGCGGCTCGGCGGTTCGAGTTCATAGCTCGCCGTGCCATTCGTCACCGCGTCGGCATAGATTTCCGTGATCCGGTCGAGATCGGCCGACGTCGCGGCCCGCAAGGTGATGCAGCTCATAATTTAGGCACGTCGTTCATCTGCCCTATATCACAGCAAAAGCCGGTACAAAAGAAAAGGGCGGCCATTGGGCCGCCCTTTTCGAACTCGCTGGTCCAGGAAAACCGTATTTAGCGACGGTCGCCCATGAACTGCAGCAGAAACATAAACAGGTTGATGAAGTCGAGATAGAGCCTCAATGCGCCCATAATCGCCTTGCGGCCGGCGACATCAGTCTCGTCGCCCTCGAAGTACATCTCCTTGATGTTCTGCGTGTCGTAGGCGGTGAGGCCCGCGAAGATCAGCACGCCGATCGCCGAAACGGCGAAGGAAAGCGCCGACGACTGCAGGAAGATGTTGATCACCATCGCGATGATCAGGCCGACCAGGCCCATGACCAGGAACGACCCGAACGCCGAGAGATCGCGCTTGGTCGTGTAGCCGTAGAGCGACAGCCCGCCAAAGGCGGCGGCGGTGGCGAAGAAGGTCTGCGAGATGCTGGCGGTGGTGTAGACCAGGAAGATCGACGACAGCGACAGGCCGACGAGGCCGGCGTAGACCCAGAATGTCGTCTGCGCGGCCGAAACGCTCATCGACTGGACGCGGAACGACAGGAACATCACCGCTGCCAGCGGGGCGAAGATCACCAGCCATTTCAGTGGCGAGCCGAAGATCGCGTAGCCGAACGAGGTCAGCATCTCGCCGCTTGGCAACGTCGCGACCGCCGAGGCGGGATCGCTGGTAGTGGCCAGCATGATTGTGCCGACCGCGGCAAGACCGGTGATGAGGAGGCCAAGCCCCATCAGATTGTAGACCTTGATCATGTAGGCCCGCAGGCCCTGGTCGATGGCAGCATCGACGCCGGCGCCGGGCACGGCGCGCGTCTGATAATTGCGAACGGGATCAGCCATGGAAATCCTCATATTGCTTCTGCCCCGTCCGGTGTCAGGTCCTTTTGAACCCAGGCGCCGCTGGCGGGGCTCCAGCATGCCTGCGCCGAAATATGATGGTTCTTGGCGTAAAGGACAAGACCGTAACCAAGCGTAATGCTCCGTGAAGTGCCGGAGATACGGTTTTATTGGCCTTCCCGCCCGGAACATTACCGAGATTTAATCGAAACCGGCTCTGGCTCAAAGATTCCGCAGCACCGGCGCCGCCTTGTGGCCCAGCACCCGCCACGTGCCGGCAAGGCCGATGCCGACCGTGACCACCAGCGAAAAGCCGATGGTCGCCACCGCCACCTCGGGCATGAAGTGCGATGGCAGCGTCATGATGCGCGCGACGACGAACCATGCCGCCACAGCGCCCGCCGCCAGCGCGAAGATCGCGGTAGCAAGGCCGATCAGCATGTATTCCAGCGAAAACGCGGCGATCAGCGTTTTTCTGGTCGCACCCAGGGTCTTCAGCACCACCGCGTCGTGAATGCGAGCCCGGTTGCCGGCGGCGAGCGCTCCGGCCAGCACCAGCACCGAGGCGATCAATGCCACCCCCGCTGCTGCCCTGATTGCTGTGCCGAGTTGCGCCACCAGCCGGTTGATGATTTCGAGCGCGTCCTTGACCCTGACCGTCGTCACTGCGGGAAAGGCACGCGTGACGGCGTTGAGAAGATGCGCATCGTCGGCTGCCGACGCATTCGTCTCGGTCAGCGTCGCCAACCAGCCATGCGGCGCCCCGGCGAATGTGTTGGGCGAGAACACCATGACGAAATTGATGCCCATGGTTTCCCATTCGACCTGGCGGAAATTGGCGATCTTGGCCGTGATGTTGCGGCCGAGCACGTTGACGGTGATGGTGTCGCCGAGCTTCAGCCCGATCTCTTTGCCTTCCTCGGCGGAAAACGAGACCAGCGGCTCGCCGGCATAGTTCTCCGGCCACCAGCTGCCCTCGGTCAGCGTCGCATTCTCCGGCAGCTTTGCGTCATAGGTCAGGCCGCGATCGCCGCGCAGTACCCAGGCGCCTTCGGCCGGAACCTTGACCTTGTCGACATCGACGCCGTTGAGCGCCATCACCCGGCCGCGCAGCATCGGCACCTTGATCAGCCTGCCTTGCGGTGCCTCTTTGCCGACCAGCGCGGAGAAGGCATCGACGTCACTGCTCTGGATATCGACAAAGAAGAAGTTCGGTGCCCTCTCCGGCAGGCTGCCCGAGATCTGCCGCCTGAGATTGCCGTCGATCAGCGCCAGCGTCACCAGCAGCGTCAGCCCGAGTCCCAACGACAGCACCACGGACGGCGTCAAGGCGCCAGGCCGATGGATGTTGCCGATGGCGAGCCTGAGCGCGGTCGAGCGCACGCGCGGGCTTTTCTTCGCCGCCCATTGCACCAGCGAGCCGACCACACGCAGCACCAGGAACGAAAAGATCGTGGCGCCAACGAAGATCGAGGCAATACGGCGGTCGCCGGAAAACAGGATCGCCAGTACCGCGAGCAACAGCGCGATGCCCAATGCCGCGGCGATATAGAGCGGGCGGGGAAAACCGCGGCCCTCGAAACCCATTTCGCGAAACAGCGCCGTTGCCGGCACGTCGCGGGCGCGGCCGAGCGGCAGCAAGGCGAAAGCCAGCGTCACCAGCAGCCCGAACAGCGCTGCCATGCCGAGGGCGCCGGGATAGAACCCACCTTCCGCCGGCACTGGAATGACCGATTGGAGTGCCGCGCTGGCCGCGAACGGCATCAGCGCGCCAAGCACAAGGCCTAGCGTGATGCCGAGGGCGGCGATCATCAGGATCTGCACCAGATAGACGGCAAAGACGAACCCGCCCGAAGCCCCCAGGCTCTTGAAGGTGGCGATGACGCCGCGCTTGCCGTCGAGATAGGCACGCACGGCATTAGCCACGCCGACGCCGCCGACCACCAGCGCCGTCAACCCGACCAGCGTCAGGAATTGCGAGAACCGTTCGATGTTGGAGGACAGCGCCGGCGCCGCGTTGCTGCGGGTGCGGATCGACCAGCCGGCCTGCGGGAACTCTTTTGCCGCCTGCTCCTGGATCGCCTTGATCTGTGCCTCGCCGGTGCCGCCGGGCAGCCGGACCTTATAGGCGTTCTCGACCAGGCTGCCCGGCTGGATCAGGCCGGAAGCGGCTAGCCCGTCGGTCGACACCATCAGCCGCGGCGCAAAGCCGAAGCCATCCGACACCGCATCCGGCTCGTTGACCAGCCTGGCGCGCAGCTCGAACGTCGCGCTGCCGAGCTTTAGCCGGTCACCGATGCCAAGGTTCAGCCGCTCGAACAAGAGGTCCGGCGCGGCGGCGCCGAAGACGCCGGATTTTTCGCCGAACAGATCCTCTCGCGACAGCACCGGCTCGGTCTCCAGCGCGCCGTAGAGCGGATAGGCGCCGTCGACCGCCTTGGCCTCGACCAGCGCCTGGTCGGAGCTGTCCTCGAGCCTCGCCATCGAGCGCATATTGGCACTGTGCGAAACCGTGCCAAGCTGGTCGAGGAAGCTGCGTTCGGCTCTGGTCGGATCGCGCTGGTTGAGCTGGAAGCGGAGATCGCCGCCGAGCAGCGTCTGGCCCTGGTCGGCAACACCGGCGGAAATCGCTTGCGCCACCGAATTGACGCCGCCGATCGCAGCGACGCCGAGCGCGATGCAGGCAAGGAAGATCAGGAAGCCGGACAGTCCGCCACGCATTTCTCGCAGCGAAAACCGAAAGGCGAGCCTCAGCGTGCGCGCCAGCGGCATCATGCGGTCACCTTGCCAGCCCAGGTGGCCGGCTTAGGCGCGTCTTCGATCAGCCCCGACCGCATCGACACCTGGCGCGAGCAGCGGGCCGCGAGTAGCGGGTCATGCGTGACCAGCACTAGCGTCATGCCGCGTTCGGCCGCCTTGGCAAACAGCAGGTCGGCGACGTGCCGCCCCGTTGCCTGGTCGAGATTGCCGGTCGGCTCGTCGGCGATCAGGATGCGCGGCGACGGCGCCAGCGCCCGGGCGATCGCCACGCGCTGTTGCTCGCCGCCAGACAATTCGCCGGGGTAATGGGTGACGCGATCGCTCAAGCCCACCGCTGCCAGCTCGCGTGCCGCTACGTCGAACGGATCGACATGGCCGGCAAGCTCCAGCGGGACCGCAACGTTTTCCAGCGCCGTCATATTGGGGATGAGATGGAAAGACTGGAATACGATGCCGATGTTTCGTCCCCGAAACGATGCGATCTGATCTTCGCTTTTGCCGTTGAGCAGCTCGCCGGCAATTCGGACCGTCCCCGAATCGACCCTTTCAAGTCCGGCCAAAACCATCAGCAATGTCGACTTTCCCGAACCTGAAGGTCCAACGATGCCTGTCGCTTCGCCGCCCGCCACATCGAGGCTGACGCCCTTCAGCACATGGACCGAGGATGCACCTTCGCCGAGCGTCAGCGATACGTCCTTCAGCGAAATGACGGCTTCTTCCAAAATCAAATCGTCCTATATGGGGGATGAAGGCTAGTGCATCCGATGCTCGACAAAGACGAAAACCTGCCTTCGCCAACAGATGTTCCTGGTCATATGGGGCCTGCCGCATGGCTTTCAAACACACCTTTGCCGCAGCCTTCGCCCTTTTCCTCGCCATTTGCGGCGCCATTTCGTCGGCGCGTGCTGAACCATTCACCATTGTCGGTTTCGGCGACAGCCTGATGGCGGGTTATGGCCTCGGGCCAGGTCAGGGCTTCACCGAGAAGCTGCAGGCGGCGCTGCGCGCCAAGGGCTACGATGTCACGGTCGCCAACGCCGGCGTCTCCGGCGATACGACGAGCGGCGGTCTGTCGCGGCTCGACTGGTCGGTGCCGGACGGCACGCAACTGGTCATCCTGGAGCTCGGCGCCAACGACATGCTGCGCGGCGTTTCGCCCGCCATAGCGGAAAAGAACCTGGACGCCATGCTGGCAAAGCTGAAGCAGCGCAAGATCGCCGTTTTGCTTGCCGGAATGCGCGCGGCGCCCAATCTCGGCGCCGACTACCAGAACGCCTTCGACGCGACCTTTCCGCGACTGGCTGAAAAATATGGCGTGCCGCTCTATCCTTTCTTTCTCGAGGGCATCGCCGGTCAATCCGTCCTGCAACTCGAGGACGGCCTTCATCCAAACGCCCGAGGCGTCGACCGCATCGTCGAGGGTATCCTGCCCAGTGTGGAGAAGACCATTGAAGCGGTCCGGGGCAATTCCTGAAGGCGAGGGTTCGCCGTCGCAACACCTTCCGCAGGGGAAGCTTTTAGGCAGGCCTGCGACCAACAAACCCCTTGCCCCGTTTGGATATCGATGATTCGCTAGGGGCAAGAGTTCGATTCGAGGACAGGAGGCTTCCCATGCCGCGTCTTTTTACCGCCCTCGAGATACCGCGTGATGCCGCTCTTTCGCTGTCCCTGCTCAGGGGCGGCCTGCCGGGAGCCCGCTGGATCGACGTCGAAAACTATCATCTGACGCTGCGCTTCATCGGCGATGTCGAGGGCCATGTCGCCGACGACATCGCCAATGCGCTTGACCGTGTTCACCGCCCGTCCTTCCCGCTGACGCTGTCCGGCGTCGGCGCCTTCGGCCAGAAGAAGCCGCATGCGGTGTGGGCCGGGGTCGCCGCTTCGCCCGATCTTTCCGCATTGCAGGCCGAGATCGAGCGCATCTGCCAGCGGCTCGGCATCCCGGCCGACCCGCGCAAGTTCATGCCGCATGTGACGCTGGCCCGCCTGCGCAATTCGAGCCCGCTCGACGTCGCCCAGTACCTGTCGGCACGCGGCAATTTTTCGACGCTGCCGTTCCGGGTCGGCCGCTTCGTGCTGATGTCGTCGCGCGATTCGGTTGGCGGCGGGCCTTACGTCGTCGAGGAGGCCTGGCCGCTTTCAGGTGCCGACAACCGCGTCGCCAGCCGTTTGGTCGGCGCCGCCGACGCTTCGCGGATCATGCGGTAGACGGACATGGCCAGGGAGAAACTAGCAAAAGAGGCGATCCGCGCCGAACTTGCC
This sequence comes from Mesorhizobium sp. M0998, assembly GCF_040318885.1. Lineage (NCBI taxonomy): Bacteria > Pseudomonadati > Pseudomonadota > Alphaproteobacteria > Hyphomicrobiales > Phyllobacteriaceae > Mesorhizobium > Mesorhizobium sp. M0998. The sequence goes on along the minus strand of NZ_JAMYND010000005.1, from coordinate 37,031 downwards.
GGCCTCGACGGCTGGTCGCTGGCCAAGGATGGTGGCTCGATCACCCGCAGCTTCACCTTCAAGAATTTCTCCGAAGCCTTTGCCTTCATGACCCGCGTTGCCCTGGCCGCGGAGAAGATGGACCACCATCCCGACTGGTCGAACGTCTACAAGACGGTGAACGTGACCCTCAACACGCACGACGCCGGCGGCCTGACCGCGCTGGATTTCGATCTGGCCAGGAAAATGAACCGCTATTTCGGCGGCTGAGCCTATCTGCACCTTGCAGCGAGGTTCGGCTTTCACCACATTTTGCGTCGCGGTCACGCGTGAAGTCACGCGACGGCCGCAAGGAGAGGTTGATGGCGCAAAAATCCGGTTTTGATTTCTTCGGCCTCGGCAGCAAGCCGGGCAACGAGAGCGAAGTGCGCGAAAAGTTCTGGCGTACGGCGAAGAAGGCCGCCCGGCATATCCCGTTTATGGAAGAGGTGGTCGCCGCCTATTACTGTGCCATGGACAAGAAGACGCCGCTTCGCGCCAAGGGCACCTTGATTGCTGCGCTCGGCTATTTCGTGCTGCCGACGGACGTCATCCCCGATTTCATCCTTGGGCTAGGCTTCACCGACGACATCGCCGTGCTGACCGCCGCGATTACCGCCGTCAGCGCCCACATCACGCCGGCGCACCGGCTCGCCGCCAGGCAGGCCATCGCCGGCAAGAGCTGAGCCGGTGCGGCGCAAAAATCGCGTGAGAACCGACTTTCCGGCCGTCAAATCCACCGCCGCACCCGCGCCTTGTAGGCGCGATAGACATCTCCGAACTTCCGCTCGAGGTAGCGCTCTTCCGGCGCGATAACGCCGGTATTGATCACCCACAGCAGGGGGATGACGAGCGCGATAGCCCAAAGACTTCCGGCCGCGACGCCGAGGCCCAAATAGACGAGGGTCGTTCCCAGATAGAACGGGTTCCTGGTCCGACGATAGATACCGTCGACGACCAGCGCCGTCGTTGGCAAGGTCGGTGGTATGTTGGTTCCAGCGGCCTGAAAGCGGTCCGCTGCCATAAAGATGAACACGAAGCCGCACACCGCGAGCACGGCGCCGGTCAGATAGCGGGCGAGCGCCTGCCCGGCCATGACCGGGAGCGGCACGAGCACCTCGAGCACGGTTGCCGCCACCAGGAAGCCGAGGAAGATCAAAGGTGGCAGCGCAATGACCCCGGCCACGTCGGGGGCGCCCGATCCGCCCGCCGCCTCCCCGCCATCCGACCGGGGCACCGCGCCACCGGCCGCCACGCGGACGGCGACACGAACGCCGAACACGATCGCCAGGACGACTGTGCCGCCCGCCAGGGTCAGAACTGTCTCGGAAATGGCCATGGCCAAATCTCCCGTAAGCCGCCAGGGAGGGCACCCTGGCCGAGCGCCGTGGCGGCGAACGCAGACATGGTACCGCCTGCAGGGAAATTCGTCACGCACCTCAAAAAGCGAGAATCGCCGCAAGACCTAGCTGCTTGAAAAGTCAAACTCTTGCCGTTTTCGTGGCCTCCAAGTCGCGGCAGGGACATTGCGCCAGCCGCTTTTTCGAGCGGCAGCGCGAAGACGGCGGCGGTTTCCTGGCGTGAACATCCTTTTCTAAGGGGAAATTCACCGTTTGGTAACCCAGATTAAATCAAAATGAAGCGACGGGCAGGACGCCGAGCCGGCCTGCCGCCGCACCAGTGGAATACGGGAAAAGCGATGCGCGGATTGATTGCTATAGTTTCCAGCCTGGCCCTGGTGGCCTTGACGGCGCCCGCGCTGGCGCAGTCGGCAACCAAGATCGGCCAGCATAATGCCTGGGGCACCTACAGTTATCAGGCGTCGGGCGGCGGCAAGGTCTGCTATGTCCTGACGGTGCCAACCGACAAGCAGCCGCCGACGCTCGATCACGGCGACATGTTCTTCTTCGTCAGCCAGCGGCCGGGGCAGCAAGTGTCCTACGAGCCGCAATTCATTGCCGGCTATACCTTCCAGGAAGGTTCCAAGGCCACCGTCACCATCGACAAGAAGTCTTTTTCGATGTTCACGCGCGGCAAGTCGGCCTGGGTCGAGAACGCCGCCGAGGAGCCGGTGCTGATAGCCGCGATGAAGACCGGCACCGACATGAAGGTGTCGGCCAAGTCCGGCCGCGGCAACACCACCACCTACGTCTTCTCGCTGAAGGGCATCTCGGCGGCGCTGGCCTCGATCGCCAAGTGCAAGTAGGCGGTTAGGCGCGGTCTTCCCTTCTCCCCTTGTGGGAGAAGTAGGATCGGCGCGCAGCGCCGAGACGGTTGAGGGGTGTTGGACGGAGTGCCGTCATAGCCAAGCTGGAGCACCCCTCATCCGACCGAGCTTCGCTCGGCCACCTTCTCCCACAAGGGGAGAAGGAAGAACCCCGGCATGACTCCGCCGCTAACCTGTGCTATGCGCCGCGCTTCATTTCGGGCACGATGCTGTATTCGGCCGCAAATCGCTTATATTGGCGCAACAATGACCCTTTCATTCGATCTTACCGTCGAAGGCGCGCGTGACGCGTTGCGCACCCGCACGACGCCTGAAAAACCGTCGCTGATCGGCTTGACGCGCGCCGAACTCGGGGCCGCCCTCGTCGCCGCCGGCATCGTGCCGGAGCGCCAGGCGAAAATGCGCGCCCAACAGCTCTGGCATTGGATCTATGTGCGCGGCGTTTCCGACTTCGCCGGCATGTTCAACATCTCCAAGGATCTGCGCGCCGCGCTCGACAGGCATTTCACCGTCGCCAGGCCCGAGATCGTCGAGGAGCAGATTTCCTCCGACGGAACCCGCAAATGGCTGTTCCGCTTTCCGCCGCGCGGCGCCGGCCGGCCGGTCGAGATCGAGACCGTCTACATTCCCGAAGAAGGCCGCGGCACGCTCTGCATCTCTTCGCAAGTCGGCTGCACCCTGACCTGCTCCTTCTGCCACACCGGCACGCAGAAACTGGTGCGCAACCTGACCGCCGAGGAAATCCTCGCCCAGCTCTTGACCGCCCGGGACCGGCTTGGCGATTTCCCCGACCGCGACACGCCCGACGGCGCCATCGTGCCGGCCGAGGGGCGGAAAGTGTCCAACGTCGTCATGATGGGCATGGGCGAGCCGCTCTACAATTTCGAGGCGGTGAAGAAGGCCCTGCTTATCGCATCCGACGGCGACGGGCTTTCCCTGTCGAAGAGGCGCATCACGCTCTCGACCTCAGGCGTGGTGCCCGAGATCTTCCGCACCGGTGAGGAGATCGGCGTCATGCTGGCGATCTCGCTGCACGCCACCAACGACGATCTGCGCGACCTTTTGGTGCCTATCAACAAGAAGTATCCGCTGAACGAACTGATCGCTGCCTGCCGTGCCTATCCCGGCCTGTCCAACGCCAAGCGGATCACCTTCGAATATGTCATGCTGAAGGACGTCAACGATTCGATCGAGGACGCCAAGGCGCTGGTCAAGCTGCTCAAGGGCATCCCGGCCAAGATCAATCTGATCCCGTTCAATCCGTGGCCGGGCACCAACTACCAGTGCTCGGACTGGGAGACGATCGAGAAATTCGCCGACTACATCAACAATGCCGGCTATGCCTCGCCGATCCGCACGCCCCGCGGCCGCGACATCCTCGCCGCCTGCGGCCAGCTCAAGTCGGACTCCGAGCGCATGCGCAAGGTCGACCGGCTGGCGCTGGAAGCCATGATGATCGCGGGGCATGGCGAGGCGTGAACCGCCTCGTCGCCTATCTCATCCGCTTCGCCGTCATCCTTGTCGGCTACGGCGTTGCTTCGCTGGCGGCAAGCGCCTTCCTTAACATCATGTTCCTGGCGTCTCTTGGGCTGATAACGGACGAGACGCAACCGGCGGCGCAGGCGTCGCTGTGGTTTTCAATCCCCTTCGTCGCGCTGTTCGTCGCCTATTTCGCCTTCATGCCGGCCGCCATCGCCATCCTCGTCTCCGAGATCCTTGGCCGGCGTGACTGGCTGTTCTATGCGCTGGCGGGTGCTGTGGTGGCGGCGGTCTTCCTTGGCTTCGTCCACCAGACGGCCGATGCCAATTTCGAGGTTACCAATACCAGCGTCATGCTGGCGGTGATCGGCTGCGGCATGGTCGGCGGTATTTTCTACTGGCTGAGCGCCGGGCGCTCGGCCGGAAGCTGGCGTCAGATCGGACGCCCTATTTCGCCTGGGCCGTCAGGATCTTGAGCGCGAAGGCCGAAAAAACTCCGGCAAACAGATAGTCGACGACGCGGGTCACACGCGGGCTGGATTTCATCGCGGCCGAGAATTTTTCCGCCGCCAGCACCATCGGCGCCGTCACCGGGATCGCCAGCACGACGAACATCGCGCCGAGGAAGAACAGCTTTCCCGGCGCGTCGGGATCATGCGCGGAGACGAATTGCGGCAGGAAGGTCATGAAGAACAGGATGATCTTCGGGTTGAGCAGATTGACCCCGAGCCCCGCCGCCCAGCTGCGGAACAGCGAGATCTGCGGCCCGCTCTTCTTCTCCGGTGAAAACGCCGACCCTTTTGTGATCGCCTGCCATGCCAGGAAGACCAGATAGCCGGCGCCGAAAATCTTCAGCACGAAGAACGCCATCGGCGAGGCGACGATCAGCGCCGAGACGCCGACCACCACCAGCGTGGTGTGGATCAGCGTGCCGCACAAGGCGCCGGCCATCGAGGCAAAGCCGGTGGCACGGCCCTGGCTCAGCGTGCGCGACACGAACAGCGTCATGTCAGGCCCGGGCGTGATCGCCAGGATGAAGGTGGCGATGGAGAACTGGATAAGCGTCGTACTGTCGGGGATGAAGGACATGGCTCGTCTCGTAGCGGCAAAAGACGGCGCAGCCATAGCGCAAGAGCCGTGTCCTCGCCAGCCTCTTGGAGATGAAGCATCTGGTCCAGGCATCGTTCGTCCCTTGCGCTTGCCTAAAACGCCGTGATACCTCGCCCGCGAAGAACCCCTGTCGCGGAACTGCCCACCATGTCGAAAGCAAAAGCCGTCAAGAAAGTCGTGCTCGCCTATTCCGGCGGCCTTGATACCTCGATCATCCTGAAATGGCTGCAGACCGAGCTCGGCGCCGAGGTCGTGACCTTCACCGCCGATCTCGGCCAGGGTGGCGAACTGGAGCCGGCCAGGCGCAAGGCCGAGATGATGGGCATCAAGGACATCCGCATCGTCGATGTCCGCGAGGAGTTCGTATCCGATTTCGTCTTTCCGATGTTCCGCGCCAACGCTGTCTATGAAGGCACATATCTGCTCGGCACCTCGATCGCCCGGCCACTGATCTCGAAACATCTTGTCGAGATCGCCAGGGAGACCGGCGCCGATGCGATCGCGCATGGCGCCACCGGCAAAGGCAACGACCAGGTGCGTTTCGAGCTGTCGGCCTATGCGCTCAACCCCGACATCAAGGTGATCGCGCCGTGGCGCGATTGGTCGTTCAAGTCGCGGACCGATCTCATCAACTTCGCCGAGCAGCACCAGATCCCGGTGCCGAAGGACAAGAAGGGCGATGCGCCTTTCTCGGTCGACGCTAACCTGCTGCATTCGTCTTCCGAGGGCAAGGTGCTGGAGGACCCGTGGACGGAACCGCCGGAATTCGTCCACCAGCGCACCATCTCGCCGATGGACGCGCCGGACAAGGTCACCGAGATCGAGATCGAATTCCTCAAGGGCGATCCGATCGCGCTCAACGGCAAGAAGCTGTCGCCGGCGACGATGCTGGCGGCGCTGAACGATCTCGGCCGTGACAATGGCATCGGCCGGCTCGACCTGGTCGAGAACCGTTTCGTCGGCATGAAATCGCGCGGTGTCTACGAGACCCCCGGCGGCACCATCCTGATCGCCGCCCACCGGGCGATCGAATCGATCACGCTCGACCGCGGTGCCGCCCATCTCAAGGACGAGTTCATGCCGCGCTATGCCGAGCTCATCTACAATGGCTTCTGGTTCGCGCCCGAGCGGCTGATGTTGCAGGCGATGATCGACAAGAGCCAGGAAGACGTCGAAGGCACCGTGCGGCTGAAGCTCTACAAGGGCAACGTCATGGTCAGCGGCCGCAAGTCGAGGAAGACGCTCTATTCCGACGCGCTGGTCACCTTCGAGGACGACCGCGGCGCCTACGACCAGAAGGATGCAGAAGGTTTCATCCGCCTCAACGCGCTGAGGCTGCGGACACTGGCGGCGCGCAATCGCAAGGGTTGATATTCCCAACAGGCCCAATGCTTAGATGAGTTAGGAACCCGGTGAGGACACCGGGTTTTATTTGGCGTCTCTAATATAATAGAAGCCGCGATTTCAGATCGTTTCCTGTTTGACCTTTCCGTGATTTGATCTTACTTCTCGTGCGGGTCGGAGGGCTTTGACAGTGAAAAACAGACTTTTTCTTCTGCTTGCGGCGGTGGCCGTCTTTACCGCGGGTCAGTCCACGCAAGTCCCGGCGGGGCAAACATCCAAGGTCCATACTTGCAAAAGTTTTGACGGCCCCTTCCAGATTCCCGCTTCCCAGAAATGCCCGTTGAGCGGCTACGCGCAGGGTCCCAGAGTCCCGACGGTCATCGGGGACAAGCCAAAAGCGGCTACCCCGGCGCCGCGGAATTCCAAATTCCGTACCTGCAAAAGTTTTGACGGCCCCTTCCAGATTCCCATTTCCCAGAAATGCCCGTTGAGCGGCTACGTGCATTATTGAGCGTGATGTGCCCAGGCGCTTGGCCACGCTTGGAGCTGGTTTCCTGCCCGCGTTGGCTGTCCTGGCGAACTTGGCCGTCGCCAAAGCCAACGATGACCCCCCTCCCTCGACCTTCCCGCGCTGGTCGAGTGCAGGGCTGACGTTCCGACATATAGTGGTTTTGCCCTTTGGCTGACCGACCGCCCCGATGCGCCCGCAAAGCTCGGCTGGAACGACGTTTCTTCCGGCAATCCTTTCCTCAAGCAATATGAATTGCCGGCCCCGCTTCGCGTATTCGGGCGCGAAACGGCGTCCGTCGTCCTTACCGCGACCGGGCCGATGGCGGTGTTTGACGAAGTTTCCACGCCCGGGGCTTGGCCGGACTTTCGGTCGAATAGCGCAATTCCAGGAAAAGCGTGAAACGGTTTTCCGTCCGGGATTGCGTTAAAACAAAGCTCTAGACTAGGACGTAGACTCGTTACCGCGTAGCCAGATACGGACGGAGACGAGTTTGAGGGCAGCGAGGTAGTTTTCTGCCAGCTTGTCATATCGAGTTGCGATGCGACGGAACTGCTTGGCCTGGTTGAAGAAGCGTTCGACGAGGTTGCGGGCCTTGTAGAGGAAGGGGCTGAAGCACATCGGGTCCTTGCGGTTGGCCTTGGGCGGGATGTTGGCCCATGCCTTTTGCTCGGTGACGGCATTGCGCAACGCGTTGGCATCATAGCCCTTGTCGGCGAGCAGCATGGCACCCTCGGGCAAATCCTTGATAAGTCCGCTGCGTAGGCGATGTCACTCATTTGACCTGCCGTGAGCGTCAGCTTGATCGGCCTGCCTTCGGCGTCGACAAGAGCATGGATTTTGGTCGTCAGCCCGCCTCGGGAACGACCGAGACAATGATCTCGATTCCCCTTTTTGCCGTCGCACCCTGCTGATGGACGCGAACAATAGAGGTGTCGATCATCTGCACCGTGCCGTCATGGGCCTCGGTAATGGCGTCCATCAGCCGATCCCAGACACCTGCTATCCGCCATCGAACGAAGCGGTTGTAGCCAGTGGTGCGAGGCCCGTAGCGCTCGGGCAGATCGCGCCATGGCGCACCCGATCGCAGCACCCAGAAGATGCCGTTCAGCACCCGGCGGTCGTCTACGCGCGGCACGCCTCGCGGCTTGTTGGGCAACAGCGGCTCGATCGCCCGCCATTCGAAGTCGGTCAGATCGTATCGGCTCATGCCCTTATGAATCAGACCCCGCTCAAGTTTGGAACCAGCCAGTCGGCAAACGACCCAATGCGGACAGGACGGCTGCTCACACCTCACTTCCATGTTGGTGAGCTTCGTCCTCAACGAAAAGGTCGAGGCCCCAGCCAACACCGCAATCCGCGAGCACCCTCATCGCGGACGGCTCAAGCCAGATGCCGCACTGCTCGTCGTAGGACGTATAGAACCCGCCATAGATCGTAATCTGCTTCGGCCGCACTTCCTGCCGCAGCCGGGCGAAGGCTTCCTCCCGACCTCGCATCTGCTCGATCAGGTAGTTGACCGCATTCTCGTGCTCGGCCCCACTCCGGAGCCTTTGCCGCGGACCATCGAGGCTCCATCCATTCTTCTTGCGCGGGGAACCGTTACGCATCGGGTCGCCCTTGCGGACTATGCGTGTCGGTTCGAGGCTTAGGATCGCAGTCACCCTCTCGGGGTCCGCATCGAAGTCAGAGATCGAGAGCGAGATCATCGCCTGTCCTAGGTTCGAAAGGGCAAGGCAAGCCCTGCGCAGTTGCGAGACTCTTCATGCTCGCCTCGCGCTTCCAAACCGAGCCCAGTCGTTTTTGCGTTTCCTGTCAGTCGGCATCGATCGCCGTGGCCATGCGGGCGATGGCCTGTTGATAGACGCTCGCCGAATTCCAGCCGGCAATTGCGCCCATATTCGCCTGCGCGCTCGCGCCGGCCCGCCAACCATGACTCTTGAGGAAGTTGGCGGTGGAAGCCAACGCAGTGCTCTTGTCGCGCAGATTTTTGTTTCCGACACCATACGTCAAAACATTTCCGGGCAGGAACTGCGTGTGGCCAATCTCGCCGTGCGCGGCACCGACCGACGAGGCGCTCAACGCTCCGCGATCAACCAGCTTCAGGGCCGCAATGGCATGCGGGTAGAAGAACTCCGGACGGCGACAGTCATAGGCCAGCGTTAAAATGGCGGAGACCGTATTCTGGTTGCCCATGGCGGAACCGAAGCCGGTCTCCATGCCCCAGATGGCGAGCAACACGCCCGGCGACACGCCGTAATTCCGTTCGATCTTGTCGAACAGCGCAGCATTGGCCTTCTTCAGCGCACGGCCCCTGGCAATGATCGCGGACGCGCCACGGCGCTTCATGAAAGCTTCCACCGAGCCGCTGAAAGCCTTATGGATGGCGCGGTCGACGGAGATCGTCTTTGTCGCGTAGGTTGCGCGAGCCAGAGCGGCCAGACCCTTCGAGCCGACACCGTCGGCCTTCGCCTCCGCGGCGAACTCCGGTTTCCATGCCTCGAAGCCGGCGCCGCTCTTGCCACAGCTGGCCGCCGCCTGCGCGCCCGTCGCCAGCGCAAGCACCGCCACCACCGTGGCCACTACAAACATCTTCCCCTTGGCAAGAAATGCCATGCTGCTCTCCTGGTTGCCTGAATCACGTTCCCAATTGCGAACTTGCCTGCGAAACACCTGCTTGTCACTGCCCTGGCGCCACGCCGATGCACTCAATACAGCAGGAACCTCAAATCCACCACACTGGCGGACGCCCGGGAATTTGCCTACGATCAAGTAATTATTGTGGCGGGGACAGAATAAGCGTGGAAGACGTTGATGTCGTGATCATCGGCGGGGCGCTGAGCGGTTGTGTGCTATGCGGCGGCGGCGGCCCGGCCGCTCGCAAGCGCGCGCCACGCTGATGCAGCCCGTGGCGGAAAAGATCTTCTTCGCCGGCGAGCACTTGGCCGGTCCGCTGATGCAGACCTGCGGCGGCGCCAGATTGTCGGGCGAGGCAGTGGCCAAGGAGGTCGTCGCCCAGCTTGCAGCAAAATAGCATCTGCCGGCAGGAACGTCGGCAGCTGACAGGCGTTTGGCGTTCTCCTGCTCGTATCGTCCTCCGCATTTCGAATGATTTGAGACGCCAATGAAGCTTTTCGACTGCCCGCATTGCGGCCACCGTCTCTATTTCGAGAACGCGCAATGCCTGAACTGCGCCAGCCTCGTGCTCTACGATCCCGAGCATGCGCGCTTCGCGCTGTCCGGCGCCGAGGTCTTCTATTGCACCAATGCCGACGAATGCGCCTGCAACTGGATGACGGAGCCCGGCCACGCCTTCTGCCGCGCCTGTGCGCTGAACCAGCTGATCCCGGATCTGTCGGTCGACGGCAACCGCCGCCGCTGGATCCGTGTCGAGGCGGCAAAGAAGCGTGCCGTCTATTCGCTGCTCGCCTTCGGCCTGCCGGTCGCACCCAAGCAGGACGTTGGCGACGAGATCGGTCTCGCTTTCGATTTTCTTGCCGATCCGATCGGCGGCGGTCCGGGCGGCGAACGTATCCTGACCGGTCATGACAACGGCCGGATCACGCTCAACGTCGCCGAAGCGGATTCGGCAGAGCGCGAACGGCGGCGCGTCGAGATGGGCGAGAACTACCGCACGCTGCTCGGCCATTTCCGCCATGAACTCGGCCATTATTACTGGGACCGCCTGATCCGCGACGATTCGCAAAAGCTTGCCGGTTTTCGCGCTTTGTTCGGCGACGAGCGCGCCGGCTACGAACAGGCGCTGAAGACCTATTATGCCGATGGCGCGCCGCCCGACTGGCAGCAGCGCCATATCTCGGCCTATGCGACGTCGCACCCATGGGAGGACTGGGCCGAGACATGGGCGCATCACATGCACATCACCGACACACTGGAGATGGTGCATGCCCTGAATTTCCCGCTCGGCCGGCTGGAAACCGTTGAAGCCAACGAGCTGCCGCGCGCCGATACCGGCGGCAAGTTGCAGCCGGCACCATCGGAACCCGCCTCCAGGCCAGAGCCTTTCGAAAGGATACTCGACCGCTGGCTGGTGCTGTCGGAGGCGTCCAACTCGATCAACCGCTGCATGGGCCTGCCCGATCTCTATCCCTTCGTCATCTCGGACGTGGCGGCGCAAAAACTTGCTTTTGTTCACAAGCTTTTGACCGACCTGCCGAAAACGACTGGAACAAATCGTGAGCCGGCCGAAGCCTTTTAGCCGGAACGCATGCGGCTTTGCTTCGTTTTCCGTGCCAAGGGACTGTGAAACGGAGAGAAGACCATGAAACGCATATTGTTTCCGGCGGTGGCCGGAGCGCTCATAGCGATGTCGGGCTCTGCTTTGGCCGACACCGCCGTCTCGGCCATCACTGATCTCAATGTACGCGCCGGCCCCGGCCCGCAGTATCCGGTGATCGGCGTGCTTGCGGCCGGCCAGTCGGCGACGCTCGACGGCTGCATCGCCAACAGCAAATGGTGCACCATCGCCGAGGCTAACGGCCAGGGCTGGGTCTATTCCGACTATGTGACGGCCGATTTCGGCGGCAGCCGTGTGGTCCTGACACAGCGTCCGGCCAGCGCCGACATTGCCGTCGTGACGCCGCCCGCCGATAGCGTCGAGTATTCCGACAGCTATACCGGAGCAATCGTCGCCGGCGAGGCGATCGAGCCTATCCGGAGACCGCCGGCCGAGATCCGTACCTATGTACGTACGCATCGGCTCGATCCGGTCTATCTCGAGGGCGAGGTGGTGACGGGCGCGACGTTGCCTGACACCGTCGAGCTGCGCGAGATTCCGGACTATGATTACCGTTACGTCTATTTGAACGGCCAGCCGGCACTGGTCGATCCGGGCAGCCGGCGTATCGTGTACGTCGTGCGCTGACGATACAAACAGGGAGGTCGCCCTGTAATGGCGACCGCTCGCACTCCCGACATTGCCACAAGCCGGTATTGCCGCTGCAATACCGGTTTCCACATTGGGGCCGATGTTCTAGACCTTGCGAGCCGAAGCACCAGCCAGCGAGCCCGCGTGACGATCGACCCAACCGCCTTCCAACAGTACCGGCACACCGCCAACAACAAGACCACTTTGCCGCGGCTTCTGCTTGGAGCGGTGGTCGTCATCCTGTTCTGGCTCGGAACCACTGCCGCCGTGCTGTTCGGCGGCACCTATGCCTTTGCCGTTTGGCAGGCATCGTCTGGCACCGCCCCGCCAGGTGGGGGAGCGGTGCAGGATTTCATGGCCTCTCCTGCAGGCATCCTTGCGGCGCTGGCTTCATTTGCCGGAATCTGGCTCGGCCTTTGGGCTGCCATGCGCTGGATCCATCAAGAGAAGCTGACAGCCCTGATTGGCGTCAGCCGGCGCATTTCTTGGTCGGGGTTCCTGAAAGGACTGACCGCGGTGCTGATCACCTCGCTGCTTTCCGAGATCCTGCTTTATGGTTTGCAGCCCGACATCGCGCGCGGCGCGATCGGCCTGTCCGCGTGGCTTTTGTTCCTGATCCCGATCGCCGCCCTGACCTTTCTGCAGACCTCGTCGGAGGAGATGCTGTTTCGCGGTTATCTGCTCAGGGGCCTGGCGAGCCGGTTCCGGAACTCTTTCATCTGGGCGCTGCTGCCGGGATTGCTGTTCACCTCCCTGCACTGGAGCCCAGGTTCAAGCGCTGCCATCAATGCCTGCGTGCTGGCCTCGATCGCTGCCTTTGCGCTGCTGCTGACGCTTCTGGTCTATGCAACCGGCAATCTCGGTGCCGGCTTTGGCGCCCATCTCGGCAACAATCTGACCGGCTTCCTGCTGATTTCGCACCAGCAAAGCTATAATTCCTTCGCCCTGTTCAACGCCAAGCCGCTCGAAGCCGCGGGCTGGACGACTTCAGACGCCGTCCTCATCGCTTCGATCGGCGTCGTCAGCAGCCTGTTGACCGTTCTGCTGCTTTTACATCCGCGCTCACCGCTGAAGGTCGAGCCGGATATGGCGCGCGCCGGCAGCGTGCGCTGATGTGCATTGCCTGGTCGTCCTGAGCTATTTGACGCAAAGCTTGACCAAAGCTTGACTCTGCGGCCGATTTCCTGTCTACACGCCGCGAATTCCGCGACGAGTATTCCTCCGAGCAAACCGACCGGGACGCCGAAACCTCTTTGAGGTGAAGTGCTGTAAATCGATCCCGGAGGCCAACACCCGGCAGCGCTGTGCGCCCCCGGGTGCTTTTTGGCTTTGGGCTTTGCCCGGACCGGCTTTTGCTTGGACAGTTGGCGCGAACGCATTACCTCTCGGGCATCATCCGGGTGCCAGGGAAAAGGAAAAAGAATGTTTGAATCGCTACAGGAACGCACAAGAGGCGTGGAGGGCCTTCGGCCCGACAGGGGTCAAAATGAATCCAAGGCGCTGTCGCGCGGCGGGTTGACCAATGTTTGAGTCCCTGCAAGAGCGTCTTGGTTCGATCCTGAACGGCCTCACCGGCCGCGGCGCCTTGTCGGAGGCTGATGTCTCGGCGGCGCTGCGCGAGGTGCGCCGTGCGTTGCTCGAGGCCGACGTGGCGCTGGAAGTGGTGCGTTCCTTCACCGACAAGGTGCGCGAGAAGGCCGTCGGCGCCGCCGTGGTCAAGTCGATCAAGCCCGGCCAGATGGTCGTCAAGATCGTCCATGACGAGCTGGTCGAGATGCTCGGCGCCGAGGGCGTCGCCATCGACCTCAATGCACCGGCTCCGGTCGTCATCATGATGATCGGCTTGCAGGGTTCCGGCAAGACGACGACCTCGGCCAAGATCGCCAGGCGCCTCGCCGACCGTCAAAACAAGAAGGTTTTGATGGCCTCGCTCGACACGCGGCGTCCTGCCGCGCAAGAGCAGCTCCGCCAGCTCGGCGAGCAGGTCAAGGTCGCCACATTGCCGATCGTCGCCGGTCAGACGCCGGTCGATATCGCCCGCCGCGCCGTGCAGGCGGCCAAGCTCGGCGGCCATGACGTCGTCATCCTCGATACCGCCGGCCGCACCCATATCGACGAGCCGTTGATGGTCGAGATGGCCGACATCAAGAAGATGTCGTCGCCGCACGAGATCCTGCTGGTCGCCGATTCGCTGACCGGCCAGGACGCCGTCAATCTGGCGAAAAGCTTCGACGAGCGCGTCGGCATCACCGGCCTCGTGCTGACCCGCATGGACGGCGACGGCCGCGGTGGTGCGGCGCTCTCGATGCGCGCCGTCACCGGCAAGCCGATCAAGCTGATCGGCACCGGCGAAAAAATGGACGCGCTGGAGGAATTCCACCCCAAGCGCATCGCCGACCGCATCCTCGGCATGGGCGACATCGTCAGCCTCGTCGAAAAGGCGGCCGAGAACATCGACGCCGAGCAGGCCGCGGCGTTGGCCAGGAAGATGCAGTCGGGCAAGTTCGACCTGAACGACCTCGCCGGCCAGCTTCAGCAAATGTCGAAAATGGGTGGCATGGGTGGCATCATGGGCATGATGCCCGGCATGGGCAAGATGAAGGACCAGATGGCCGCCGCCGGGCTCGACGACAAGATGTTCGGTCGCCAGCTCGCCATCATCTCGTCGATGACCAAGGCCGAGCGCGCCAACCCCGATATTCTGAAGCACTCGCGCAAGAAGCGCATCGCCGCCGGCTCGGGTACCGACGCGGCCGAAATCAACAAACTGTTGAAGATGCATCGCGGCATGGCCGACATGATGAAGGCGATGGGCGGCAAGGGCAAAGGCGGCGGCCTGATGCGCGGCATGATGGGCGGCCTCGCTTCCAAGATGGGGCTCGGCGGCATGATGCCTGGCGGCCCAGGCGGTCCCGGAGGCGGCATGATGGGCGGCGGCATGCCGGACCTCTCCAAGATGGACCCCAAGCAGATCGACGCCTTGCAGAAGCAGGCCCAGGCGGCCGGGCTCGGCGGCATGAAGGGCCTGCCCGGTGGTCTTCCCGGTGGCGGTGGCCTGCCTGGGCTGCCCGGCGGCATGAAACTTCCCGGCCTGCCGGGCGGTGGCGGGCTGCCAATGCTTGGCAAGAATGGCCTCGGCAAGAAGAAGTGAGGGCGCCATGAACGAAGAGAAGGACATGGCGGACGCGCGTGCGGCGCTGGCCAATTATCGCGCCTCTATTGACAATATCGACGCGGCGCTGATCCACATGCTGGCCGAGCGCTTCCGCTGCACCAAGGCAGTCGGCGTGCTGAAGGCGGAACATGGCCTGCCGCCTGCCGACCCGGCGCGCGAGCAGGAGCAGATCGCCCGTCTTCGCCAACTGGCGAAGGACGCCCATCTCGACCCGGATTTCGCGGAGAAATTCCTGAACTTCGTCGTCCGCGAAGTGATCCGCCATCACGAGCAGATCGCCGCATCCAACGGCGTGACGAAAACCGGCTGAGGACCAGCCACCAACCGATCAACCAGATCAGAGCTTTTAGGAGAAAAGAAATGCCACTGAAAATCCGATTGGCCCGTGCGGGCTCGAAGAAGCGTCCCTATTACCATGTCGTCGTCGCCGACGCGCGTTCGCCGCGCGACGGCCGTTTCATCGAGTCGCTCGGCTCGTGGAATCCGCTGCTGCCCAAGGACGGCGAACGCGTCAAGGTCGACGCCGAGCGCGTCAAGCATTGGCTGTCGCATGGCGCCCAGCCGACCGACCGCGTGCTGCGCTTCCTCGATGAAGCCGGCATCGCCAAGCGCGAAGCCCGCTCCAACCCGAAGAAGGCCGAGCCCGGCAAGAAGGCGCAGGAGCGCGCAGCCTTGCTGAAGAAGGCGCAGGAAGATGCCGCCGCGGCCGTTGCCGCCGCCGCAGCCGCGCCGGCCGAGTCGGAAGCCGCCAGCGCCGAATAAATCATCTCCACAACCACGAAACGGCGGGCCCTGCCCGCCGTTTTGCTATTGCATCCATATGATGCGGCCCGATCAATAGCCTTCCGGACAACTCGCAACGTAGACACGACCGTTACGATCGCGATAACGGCATTGGCCGCTTTCGCTGGCACGGCCGATCAGCGCACCGGCCAAAGCGCCGGCCGCACCGCCGATCACCGCGCCCTTGGTCGGGTTGCCGGCCACAGCAGCGCCGACCGCCGCACCGCCCAGGCCACCAACTGCCGCGCCTTGCTCAGTACGGGAGCAGGCACCGAGCGGCACCAGCAGGGCCATCAAGATCATCACCTTTTTCATTGTCGTTCCTCTCCAACAGGGTGCCGTCCTCGCCGCTGCACCCCCTAACTCGCAACCAGGCGATTTGATCCAAAGAAGAAGATCGGCTGCCGCCCGGCGGCGCTCAATTTGATCCAAAGAGTAGAAAGGCGGCGGCAGACCGCGCCCGCTCTGGCGGCCTGGCCACCATCGAGCGGCTTTCGATGTCGCGCTATTGGCTGAACGGGAATAACGCGCGCACCCTTGGATCGCGCAGATACAGGCCACCCCAGAGGATGGCGCCGAGATAGACGCCGAACAGTATGTGCGAGAACAAAGGGCTGCCGATACGCACATGCGTGGCGACGGCACCGCCGAGATAGGCGGTGAGCAGGATGGCGCCGAGCACCGAGGTGCGCGGCAGCGCGTAAAGCGCTGTCGAGACCAGTCCAATGATGCCGAGCATGCGCGAGACATTGGCATCGGCCGGCCAGCCGAGCTGCACCATGGTCTGGGTGACGATTTCGAGCGGCGGTAGCTTGATGACGCCGTCGAAGATCATGAACAGCACGATGACGGCGCTGAGCACGCGGCCGGCCCACAGGGCACGCGGTGAGACGGGTGCTGCCTGAGACATGGTCATTGATGTTCCCTCCGGTCGTTGTGAGCACTGGCTCCTTCGCCAGGTCGAACCAAGGACGCGGCCCATGACGGCGATCCGACACGCCTCCAGCTCTTTTTCACTCCGGGGGACGGCGACCTCGGATGTACAAGTTCAGCCGGCAACGAACCTGGTCAAGTCCACCTTGCGAGGTGAGATGGAGGGCGTTATTGAAAATCCGTAGGGGTGTCTGCCGACGCTCGACGGCAGCCGCCGCCTGATCGCACAACGAAAAGCAACCGATGGCCGGAGAGACCGACCTGAAACAGTTGCTGGCGGCGATGACGCCGGAATTGCTTGCCGGCGTTCATGTCTTCACCACGTTGCCACCCGATGCGCCCGCTCCCGACAGGCTCCACCCGGTGATGCTATTTCGCGAGCGCGAGGGCACGACGCTGATCGTGCTTGAAGACCATGCCAAGGCCGCTGGACTGAAAACCGTGTTCCGCTGCCGGATGCTGACGCTGAACATCCATTCGTCGCTGGAAGCGGTCGGCTTCCTCGCCGCCATCACCGCGCGGCTGGCCACCGCCGGCATCGGCGTCAATCCGGTCTCGGCCTTCTACCACGATCATCTGTTCGTGCCCGCCGACCGGGCGGAGGAGGCGCTGGAGTTGCTGTTGGACCTAGCGGAGGAGAACCGGCTGTGACGCCGGCGCCTTGCTGCCTATTTGAGACGCCTGCGCTGCCCCTCATACGCCTGCCGGAACCTTCCCCCCGTGAACGGCGAGAAGGGCGCAAAACGGCCGAAGGCCGAGCCTGCGACCGCAGGCCGCCGGTCGTCCGGCGCCCCCGCGGAGGCCAGCCGCGCTAGCGGTGATACGGCCGTGAGCGAAACAACGGCCGAAGGCCGAGCCCGCGACTGCGGTCCGCCGGCCTTCCGGCGCCCCCGCGGAGGGCCAGCCGCGACAGCAGCGATACAGCCGTGAGCGGAAAAGCAAGCTGAGCAAAAATCGCGGCCGAAGGCCGAGCCCGCGACTGCGGGCCGCCGGTCGTCCGGCGCCCCCGCGGAGGCCAGCCGCGCTAGCGGCGATACGGCCGTGAGCGAACTATGCCGCCTTCTTCTTCGGCTGGATCAGCCCGCGCTCGACCAGCAGCTCGGCGATCTGCACCGCATTGAGTGCCGCGCCCTTGCGCAGATTGTCGGAGACGATCCACATCGACAGGCCGTTGTCGATGGTCGAGTCCTCGCGGATGCGCGAGATGAAGGTGGCGTCCTCGCCGGCCGATTCCAGCGGCGTGATGTAGCCGCCGTCCTCGCGCTTGTCGATGACCTGGCAGCCCGGCGCCTCGCGCAGGATCTCGCGCGCCTCATCGGCGGTGATCGGCTTCTCGAACTCGATGTTGACCGCTTCCGAATGGCCGATGAACACCGGCACGCGCACGCAGGTCGCCGTCAGCTTGATCTTCGGGTCGAGCATCTTCTTGGTCTCGGCCACCATCTTCCACTCTTCCTTGGTGAAGCCGTCGTCGAGGAAGACGTCGATATGCGGGATGACGTTGAAGGCGATACGCTTGGTGAACTTCTTGACGTCGACCTGGTCTGCGACAAACACCGCGCGCGTCTGCGTGAACAATTCGTCCATGCCTTCCTTGCCGGCGCCGGAGACCGACTGGTAGGTGGCGACGACGACGCGCTTGATGGTGGCCGCGTCATGCAGCGGCTTCAGCGCCACGACCAGCTGCGCCGTCGAGCAGTTCGGGTTGGCAATGATGTTCTTGCGCGTGAACAGCGAGATCGCATCCGGGTTCACTTCCGGAACGATCAGCGGCACGTCCTGGTCGTAGCGGAAGGCCGACGAATTGTCGATGACGACGCAGCCCTGCTTGCCGATCTTCGGCGACCATTCCTTGGAGACGTTGCCGCCGGCCGACATGATGCAGATGTCGGTGTCGGAAAAATCATATTGGTCGAGCGCCCTGACCTTCAGCGTGCGGTCGCCGAACGACACTTCCGTGCCCTGGCTGCGCCGCGAGGCCAGCGCCACCACCTCGCTCACCGGAAAGCCGCGTTCCTCCAGTATGTTGAGCATTTCCCGGCCCACATTGCCCGTGGCGCCGACGATCGCAACCTTGAAACTCATCGAAATCTCCTGTCCCTCTCCGCTCGGTTTCTGGAGAAAACCCGCCGGCCGATGCGAGTTTCAACCCCCGGGCCGGACCCGGGAGAGGGTGGTTAGGCCAAGGGAATCAGACCGTTTTGGTGGTCGTTTTGCCGGTTTTTTTGAGCAAGAACGTGATTTTGCTGGAACGAGGAGACGCAGCGACGCGCCCGGCCCAATGGTTCGCATTGGGGCCGGGGATGTCGAAGGCAGAAAGCGCCATCAAAAGGCCGCGCATCGAAAACTATCCCGTTCGGTGCCGGCTTTTACGCGGTTTACGTCTAGAGTCAATCGCAAGCAGGCCGACCCGCCCGCCCTGTACAATGACGGCGGCACCAAGTACGAACGAGCATCGTCTGGCTCGTGGCGCCCGTCTGTTGGCGCTTGCCGACATTTGACCCGTCGCCGGGTATTCAGAATCCGAATTTCGAAAGAGCAAGATGTCCAACTTCGAAGCTATTGTTCCCGCGCTGGCAAAGGCGCTGGAAAAACGCGGCTATGTCGAGCTGACGCCGGTGCAGAACGCCGTTCTCGAGCTTGGGCAGGCCGATGCGCTGGTTTCGGCCCAGACCGGCTCCGGCAAGACCGTCGCCTTCGGTCTGGCTTTGGCGCCGACCCTTCTCGATGGCGCGGAGCGGTTTTCCCACGCGGCGGCACCCCTGGCGCTGGCCGTGGCGCCGACGCGGGAGTTGGCCCTGCAGGTAACGCGCGAGCTGGAATGGCTCTACGAACTGACCGGCGCCACGGTGGCGTCCTGCGTCGGCGGCATGGACATGCGCACCGAACGGCGCGTGCTGGAGCGCGGCGCCCATATCGTCGTGGGCACGCCCGGCCGCCTGCGCGATCACATCACCCGCAATTCGCTCGACATGTCGGCGCTCAAGGCAGTGGTGCTCGACGAGGCCGACGAGATGCTCGATCTCGGCTTTCGCGAGGATCTGGAATTCATCCTCGATGCCGCACCCGCCGATCGCCGCACGCTGATGTTTTCCGCGACCGTGCCGCGCTCCATCGCCACGCTGGCCAAGGGCTACCAGCGCGATGCTGTGCGCATCTCGGCCTCCGGCGAGGAAAAGCAGCATCTCGACATCGAATACCGGGCGCTGAGCGTCGCCCAGGCGGACCGCGAAAACGCCATCATCAACGTGCTTCGCTACTACGAGGCCAAGAATGCATTGGTGTTCTGCAACACCCGCGCCGCCGTCAACCATCTGACGGCGCGCTTCAACAATCGCAACTTTTCCGTCGTGGCGCTGTCCGGCGAGCTTAGCCAGAACGAGCGCAGCCACGCGCTGCAGGCGATGCGCGACGGCCGCGCCAAGGTCTGCATCGCCACCGACGTCGCGGCACGCGGCATCGACCTGCCCAATCTCGAGCTGGTGATCCATGCCGACCTGCCGACCAACCCGGAAACGCTCCTGCACCGAAGCGGACGTACGGGTCGTGCGGGACGCAAGGGCGTCAGCGCGCTGATCGTGCCCAATAGTGCCCGCAGGCGCACCGAGCGGCTGCTGCAAAGTGCCGGCCTTGCGGCAACCTGGGCGAGCCCGCCGTCGGCCGACGACGTGATACGGCGCGACGATGAGCGCATTCTCGCTGATCCGGTCTTCAGCGAGCCTATGAAGGATGAGGAGCGCGGCTTCGTCGAGGCGCTTCTCGATCAGCACGGGCCCGAACAGGTTGCCGCCGCCTTCGTGCGGATGTGCCGCTCCAGCCACTCGGCGCCGGAGGATCTTCTCGACGTGGCAGCGTTCACGCCGTCGGGCGAAAAATTTGCGCGGCGGGACGAGACACCGAGCCGCCGCGACGATTTCGGCGACAGCGTCTGGTTCTCGCTGTCGGTCGGACGCCGGCAGAATGCCGAGCCACGCTGGCTGATCCCGATGCTGTGCCGGACAGGCGGCATTTCCAAGCGCGAGATCGGCGCCATCAAGATGCAGCCGGAGGAAACCTTCGTGCAGATCGCGGCGGACTGGGCCGAGCGTTTCCTCGCTGCGATCGGCCCCGACCGCAAGCTGCAGGGCAACATTGCGGTCAAGCGGCTGGATGGCACGCCGGATTTGTCGCGGGCCGGCTACCAGGAACCACGACCCGACAAGAAGCCGCACCGCGGCAAGCGCACCTTCGATCAGAACACGCCCAAATTCGAGAAGCGCGCACCGGCCGACCAGCGCCCGGCATTCGAGGCGAAGCCCTGGGCCGGGAAACCGGCCAAGGCGAAGTTCGAAGGCGGACCTGCGAAACACAAGAAATCGAAGAAACGGCCGGGGTAAATAGCCAGCACTCTCCATTTCCGCACGCCCCTTGCGGTCTGCCGGAACTTTGCACAGTCTGGGGCGGGGAAATGGGGGTGGGCAGGACATGCGCGGCGAAGTTCTTCATTACGACGAAGACCAGGGTTTCGGCTTCATCACCGGAGCCGACGGCAACCGCTACACTTTGGCGCGCGAAGATTTGCGCCGCGAAGCATCGGTTGCCGGAGGTACGACCGTCGAATTCCAGCCGGCTGGCGGACGGGCACGCGATGTTTTTTCGATCCGCTCCCAACCTGCCAGCGCGCCCGCCGACGCCTCCACTGCAACCGCCGCCCCAACTCAGGCCGGCAATGCGCCCGCGGCACGTCAGCCGCAACATTTCGGCCGTTCCGCTGAACAAAGTCCGGCCGAATCGGCTGGCCTGTGGAACTATTTCTGGCGGGGTCTGACCGAGAATTACTTCAACTTCGCCGGCCGTGCCCGCCGCAAGGAGTATTGGGGCTATTGTCTGTTCTGGACGATCGCGCTGATCGTGGTCATGGGACTCGGCGTCTTTATCGACGACGCCATGGGCAATCTCGACAACAGTGAATTGCCGGCAGTGACGGTCGGCCTTTCCGGTCTCTTCCTGCTGGCGACAGCCCTGCCATGGTTCGGGCTGAACGTGCGTCGCCTGCACGATACCGGCCTGACGGGATGGCTCTTTCTGCTTTTCCTGATCCCGACCTTCGGCACCGTGATCATCCTGATCTTTGCGCTGATCCCGACCCAGCCGCGCGAGAACAAGTGGGGTCCCGTGCCGGCGGGTGTCAGGGTTTAGTGTCGTCCTTAGTCTAGTGCCCCGCCAGACGACAGCCTAAGGAACACCTTCTGCCCGTGCCGTCGGCACTTCAACGCTGAGGAGCTCGACCTGTTTTTAGAAATGACGAAGGGGGTTGTGCAGCGTATTTCAGCGCGCATGGAGGAGACCCACGCTAGCGCGCGCACGAGGAATCGTCCATGACGGACCCGGAACTACTCGCCTTACTCGACAAGCTGCGAGCCGTGATGATCAGCGTTGCCACTGGTGGCGCTCGCATCGGCGAGGTGAATAATGAGTTCCAGGAGGATTATCGCACGGTAGCTGACGAACTGCGCAACCGGGAAATTGAGAACCCGCTGCCCTACAGCGACCTTTGGCAATGGTATGGAAAATGGAGCGCTGACATCGCGGGCTATGGACCCCGGCGCGCCTATGTCGCCGATCTATTTGCGCCGCTGATTTCTCGCGTTCGCGCTTCCCGGGTGGCAGAGACTCCGCCTACCGGCTGGGCTCGTGTCGATCGAACTATTGTAGATGCGCGTGAGCGCCTCTCCCGCGCGAAGACCGAGGAGCAGTTCCAAGCGATCGGTCTGCTTTGCCGGGAAGCCCTTATTTCAGTTGCCCAGGAAGTTTTCGACCCTACGAAGCATCCAACCCGAGGCGGATGTGCGCGTGAGCACTACCGACTATAAGCGCATGATTGAGGCCTATGTCGCTGTTGAGATGCGGGGCGGCGCGGCCGAGGAAGTGCGTAAACATGCGCGCACGGCGCTAGACCTTGCCTTGCGACTACAACATCAGCGCACTGCCGGCTTCCGCGATGCCGCCATTTGCATTGAAGCGACATCAGCCGTTGTGGGCATCATCGCCATTGTTAGCGGCCGGCGAGACCCTTAACGCTCATTCTATTTCCGGAGATCGAGTGAGACGGTCGCTTGCGATACGCCGATCAGATCGGCGATTGCGGTTTGACGATGGCCATCTTTGCGGAGTTTCTTGACAATCCTTCGCCGCGCCGCTGGCGTCAATCCTGACGGATTGAAATCGGTCAGTTGCCGAAATTGTCCGTTAAGCATTGTCGTGGCTGACTGAACGCGGCCATCCGCTCGCTTCACATGAGCCGAGACAATCCCAGCACGAATTCTCAATTTAACGTCGTCACGCCGGCCGACCTGGAGGTCTTCGAGAAGCGACCCTACGGCGCTGTAGTCGAGCTTCACCTTGACGAGATTTGGCATTCGTCACTCCTCTAATAGGATTGATAAGAATCCTATTAGAGGAGGTTAAGCCGGCCGTCAACGCAGGCATCAATACTCGATCTTCAAATCGAGCTTCACCGCCTCCACCTGCACGCCTGCAAGCTGGGCCACGCGGTCTCTCGCCCAGGCCATCACTTCGGCGATTGTGGACAAGCTAGGTTCGACCGTCTCGGGCGCGTGCTCTACCTCTTCCCTGCCCGCTTCTTCGTGAGGATTGTCGCCGAGTAGATCGGAAATCGCATAGACCGCGACACGCTTGTAGTGATCGAGAATGCCCGTCCCGACACTGGCGGCAATACCGCGATTGTCGCGGTCGAGCCCTACCCACATGCCGAAATTATCCTTGATAGTCTGCCCCTCCTTGGAGCGGGCGGCATAGTGGGCGTTGAAACGCTTGCGCACGTCATCGGCCGGAAAAATGTAGACCTCGACGTTTTCCGGGTCATCCTTCGAGTCCACCGTCGCAACGATGACAGTCTCGACATCATCAAGCGTCTTCCACTTCGTGCCCCCTTTCAACGGAGGGAAGGCGATGTAGCGGTCGCGCGTAGTGCGGATCGCGGCCACTGTCGTCTTGCCGTCCTTGGTGATGTTCCAAATGTTCGACAGGCCCCGTCCCGGCACGCGGGCTAGGGAATAACCCTGCGCCTCGGCCGCCTTCTTTGCCGCGCCCACCATCAGTCGCCACCGAACCGATTCAGACTGTTCGCTTAGCAGATTAATCACTTTAGCCGTCCTTCAATTTGCGGTGTGCTCGTCATGAGCCATCCGACAAGATGAATATACGTAATTGCCAACCAAATGTCAAACGTTTGAATCAGTATGCGAAACAAATAGCAGTTCGGGTTAATCGTATTGAGATCGAGCCGGCTTGTGCATAATTCACGGATTTCGCACAAAGGTGAGGAATTGCTGACCGAGATCGCCCGCAGCTATAACGTCTCACACTCGACTATATCGAGGTTGCGCGCCTGATCGCGCAGGGAGCAGTCATGCCGACTTGCCACACGTGCGGCGGCCAAATCGAATTTCGGTATAGGGGCGGCCGGCCGACGCCGATTCATACCGATAGCCGCTGGTGTTCCGGCTACAGCAGCGGCCCAGGTGCGGCGGCCATCAAACCGTTCGGCACCGTCGTTTCATATGTCAACCCAAACGCGCATTGCCCGGTCTGCGGCAAGCAGGTGTTCTATTATCAATGCCCACACGGCGGCCGGGTGTTCTTCGACAATCTTGGCTGGCCTTGGCCAAAACATGGCTGCACCGATAACCCACGTTCGCAGAAAGGCCGCGTGGAGGCGCGCGTCATAAACTCCCACACCGCGTTCAGAAGCGCTCAGGGGGAACCGCTCGACCTATACGAGCTGCTTTCGATCGCCGAAAAGCGCAACATCGTACATATGCGCTTCCGCAGAATGAACGAGAACCGCAGTTTCAGCGTGTCGCTGGCACTGGGGCGCCTCCGCGATCATGACATCACGATCGACGACCTTTGGACCGCGCCTTCGTTCGTTGTGCGGAGTTACGAAACGCACCGCATCGTCGAATTTATCTCAGGCAGGAAGAAACGGATCGACACGCTCACGCTGGCGCGATCCGGCAAGGGCTCGGCATGAATTGCCCTGTGCCGCCATTTCGCAAAGCATGGCGGCGAGTGCCGCCGCATCCCGGGTCGTCGCCCAGCGGACGTCGACCGACACGGGATCAGCCCAGAAACTTGGCGATGATCGCGTCGCCCATCTCGGTCGTGCCGACCTCGGTCATCCCCGGCGAATGAATATCCCTGGTACGCAAGCCCTGATCGAGCACGGCGGCGATCGCGCCTTCCAGCCGGTCGGCCTCTTCAACCATGCCGAAGGAATAGCGCATGCACATGGCGAAGGAGGCGATCATGGCGATCGGATTGGCGATGCCCTTGCCAGCGATGTCGGGCGCCGAGCCGTGCACCGGCTCGTAGAGCGCCTTGCGCTTTTTTGTCTTCGCATCCGGCGCGCCGAGCGAGGCCGACGGCAGCATGCCGATCGAGCCGGTCAGCATGGCGGCGATGTCGGACAGCATGTCGCCGAACAGATTGTCGGTGACGATGACGTCGAACTGCTTCGGCCAGCGCACCAGCTGCATGCCGCCAGCATCGGCCAACATGTGATCGAGCTTGACGTCGGCATACTTGGCCTTGTGCGTCTGGGTGACGACCTCGTTCCACAGCACGCCCGACTTCATCACATTGCGCTTTTCCATCGAGGTGACGTGATTCTTGCGCGTGCGCGCCAATTCGAAGGCAACGCCCGAAATGCGCTCGATCTCGAACGTATCGTATATTTGGGTGTCGATGCCGCGCTTCTGGCCGTTGCCGAGGTCGATGATCTGCTTAGGCTCGCCGAAATAGACGCCGCCGGTGAGCTCGCGCACGATCAGGATATCGAGCCCCTCGACCACCTCCTGCTTCAGCGAGGAGGACGCCGCCAGCGCCGGATAGCAGATTGCCGGCCTGAGATTGGCAAACAGCTCCATGTCCTTGCGCAGCCGCAGCAGACCCGCCTCCGGGCGCACCTCGTAAGGCACCGCATCCCATTTCGGTCCGCCGACGGCGCCGAACAGCACCGCGTCCGACGCCATTGCCTTGGCCATGTCGGCATCGGAAATCGCCGCGCCATGCGCGTCGTAGGCGCAGCCGCCGACAAGGCCCTCATCGGTGACGAAATCGCTGCCGAGCCTGTCGTTCATGGCGGAAATCAGCTTCTTCACCTCGGCCATCGCCTCGGGGCCGATGCCGTCGCCGGCAAGCAGGAGAAGATTTTTCGAAGCCATGGGGAACCGTCCTGATTGTGTCGTGAGCCGCGGCCTTGCTAAACGCCAAGCGGCCGGCGCGCAAGCCTGCGGTTCAGAGCATCGGACCCAAAAGTGGAAACCGGTTTTGGGAAAATCCGATGCTCAAGACAAAATGCCTAGAGATGCGAAAGGATATTGACCAGCCTGCCGAACGGGTCGCGTACGAAGAAGCGCCGCACGCCCCAGGGTTCGTCCGCCGGACCGTATTCGATGGCAAAGCCGGCCGTCCTCATGCTTTCAAGCGCGGCATCGACGTCGTCGACTTCGATAGAGATGTCCGGCACCGGCGTTCCTGATCCCCCTTCGGCCATGAAACTGACCTGCACGGACATCGTCTCTTGCGAGCCGTAGGTAGCGATCCAGCCCATATCCATCTTGAGATCGAGGCCGAGCACATCCTGATAGAAGGGTTTTGCCGCCGCGATATCCTGCGTGTCTATGTTTGCAACGATGCGCCTGACCTTCACCATGGGCCGATCCTCGTGCTGACCGTGTCGTTTTCGCAACCGTGACAGGCATCAGGCTGTGCGCCGCAGCGCCGTCACCTCGATCTCGATCTTCATCTCCGGCTTGTTGAGCTGGCACACGATCATCGTTGCCGCCGGCCTGATCTCGCCAAAGGCCTCGCCGAGGATCGGGAACACCACATCCACGAAAGCCGCATCGGTGATATAGTAATGCGCCCGCACCACATCGGCCGTCTCGAAGCCGCCGTCCCCGAGCGCCTTGGCGATCGTCGTCAGGCAATTGCGCGTTTGTGCCTCCACGGTCTCCGGCATCGACATGGTCGCATAATCGTAGCCGGTCGTTCCGGACACGAAACACCAGTCGCCCTGCACCACGGCGCGCGAATAGCCGGCGGTCTTCTCGAAGGGCGAACCGGTGGAGATCAGTTTTCGCATGGTGTCCTCCTTTTTTGCAGCGTAGGCGGTTTGGCGAAAGCGGCGGTGACGGCCGATCTCCCCCCAAGTGGGGGAGATGTCCGGCAGGACAGAGGGGCGCGCGAAGGATCGCGGCAAAACGATTTCTAATTCGGCGACCCCAGCGCCTTGTCCAGCGCTTCCTTGACGTCGGCCGGCCATGTACTCACCGCCGGCCACGCGTCCGGCTCGGGCTTGTCGCCGCGGCGGGCGAAATACAGCTTGTGCTTGACCGGGTCGACCGCCATGAAGCCGTCATTGCCACCGCAATCATGCGGCACGCAGCCGCTGGCAAAGAAGGCACCCGACGCGGTTTTTTCCGTGCCGCCGCCGACCAGTAGGCTGGTCGCCATGTCGGGCATGTCCTTGCCAAGCAGCGTCTCAGCTTGCTTGTAGACGGCCTCGTTGTGGAAGGCATCAATGATGTTGTCGTATTTCGACGGATCGACGTCCTTCCAGTCGGTGCCCGGCTCCGGCATGTAGGTCAGATTGCCGGACGTCGTCAGTCCGGCCGTCGGCGACCATTGCAGCGCCGGCTTGGAATCACCCGGCAGCAGATAGGGCACGAAATAGACGGCGCTGTCGGAGATCGCGGCCGGCGGCGCGCCGCATTCATCCTGCTCGACCGTGACCGTCTGGATCGTGCCGCCTTCCGGCTTCCAAACGATCACCTTGGCTGGGCCGCACTGGTTGCCGCCGTCGCCGACATCGACCAGCGCCACCTTGACGCCGCCGACCTCGACGATCTTGTCGAAGAAGACGTCGTAATTGCGCGCCAGTTCCTTGCCGTCGAAGGCGAGTACCCGTTCCCCGTATTCTTCCTCCTGGGTGATGGTCAGCTGGCCGCCCTCGAACGGGATCGGCGCCTGCTTGTCATCGTCGGCGGCGGCTGTGTCGCTGGCGCCTTGATCTGCCGCTGGCGCTTCCGTGGCGGGCGTCTGCGTCTGGGCATAGACGCTCGCCGGGGGCAGCAGCATCAGCGGCAGTCCGCAGGCAGCGGCAACAAGCAAGCGTGTCATCACATCCCTCCCCGGACACTTGGCGTAGAGGCTGACCGTCGGCGCGGCTTTAGAGCCTATGCCCAGGGCCGCAGCTCGGCGTTCTTCTTCTCGAACGAAGCGATGGCGCCGGCCTTCTCCATGGTCAGGCCGATATCGTCGAGGCCGTTCAAGAGGCAGTGGCGCTTGAATTCGTCGAGGTCGAACTTGACCACGCCGCCGTCCGGCCCGCGGATTTCCTTGGCTTCGAGATCGACCGACAGCGTCGCGTTGGAACCGCGCGAGGCATCGTCCATCAGCTTCTCCAGGTCTTCCGGGCTGACGGTGATCGGCAAGATGCCGTTCTTGAAGCAATTATTGTAGAAAATGTCGGCGAACGAGGTCGAGATGACGCAGCGGATGCCGAAATCGAGCAGCGCCCACGGCGCATGTTCCCGGCTCGAGCCGCAGCCGAAATTGTCGCCGGCGACCAGGATCTGCGCCTTGCGGTAGGCCCGCTTGTTGAGCACGAAGTCCGGGTTTTCCGAGCCGTCGTCCTTGTAACGCATTTCGGCGAACAGGCCGGTGCCGAGCCCGGTGCGCTTGATCGTCTTGAGATAATCCTTGGGGATGATCATGTCGGTGTCGACATTGACGATCGGCATCGGCGCGGCGACACCGGTGAGCTTGGTGAATTTTTCCATGGTTCTTGCCCGTCTTCTTCTCGTTGCGGGGAATTGCTGGCGCTCGGTTTACACAATGCCGCGGGCAAATAAAAGACGGCTGTTTTTGGACTTCCGTCGTCGATCGAAACACAAAATCGGTACAAACAGCTTCAAAACCGCCGGCCCATGGTGCACTTTTGTCGACATGACAACGCGATCCACGATCCTTTACGCCAGCGAACCGGGCCTCGGCATCGCCGAGTTCCACCGCGTTCTGGTGGAATCCGGCCTCGGCGAGACACGGCCCGTCGATGATCATGCCCGTTTGAAGGCGATGCTCACGAGTGCCGACCTAGTGCTCACCGCGCGCATCGATGCACCGGGCAAGCCGCTGGTTGGTGTCGCTCGCGGCATCACCGACTTTTCCTGGGTCTGCTATATCTCCGAGCTCGCTGTTTCTGCATCGGCGCAAGGGCTGGGTATCGGCAAGGGTCTGATGGATGAGGCACGCCGGCAACTCGGACCTTCCGTTGCCATCAGCCTGATCTCCATGCCCGACGTCGTCGGCTTCTATGAGCGTATCGGCATGGAGCGCATGCCCAACGCATTCTGGTTCGGCCGCAA
Source organism: Mesorhizobium sp. M0998 (assembly GCF_040318885.1). Taxonomy (NCBI): domain Bacteria; kingdom Pseudomonadati; phylum Pseudomonadota; class Alphaproteobacteria; order Hyphomicrobiales; family Phyllobacteriaceae; genus Mesorhizobium; species Mesorhizobium sp. M0998. The sequence continues at coordinate 8,132 of NZ_JAMYND010000005.1, read as the reverse complement.
GCAATGAAATCCACTCCCAGCGACCTCAACCCGCGCATCCTTGGCCAAGATTCTGCCTCTTGACATGCAACCAAATAGTTGCATATTAGGGTCATGAGCATGGATTATGTCTTTCGGGCCTTGGCCGACCCGACACGCCGGCGATTGCTGGACAGCCTTCATGCCAGGAACGGACAGACGCTGAACGCGCTGTGCGGTGAGATGGACATGACGCGCCAGGCGGTGACCAAGCATCTGGCGATCCTGGAAGAAGCAAACCTCGTCGCCACCATCCGCAAGGGACGCGAGAAGCAACATTATCTGAATCCCGTTCCCATCAACGAGATCGCCGAACGCTGGATCGGCAAATTCGAGCGGGGGCGACTGGGCGCCCTCGGCGATTTGAAGAAACGCCTCGAAAGGGAAGACTGATGAGCAACATTTTCGTTTATGTCACCTACATCCGCACTTCGCCCGAAAAACTCTGGCAAGCACTGACCGAGCCGGAGTTCCAGCGGCAATATTTCCTCGGCGCTCAAATGCTAAGCGACTGGAAACAAGGTTCGGCGTGGAAGATGGTTTACACCGACGGCCGCGTCACCGACAGCGGCGAGGTCCTCGAGATCGATCCACCCAAGCGCATCGTGCTCAAATGGCGCAACGAGTTCATGCCCGAGGTCAAGGCGGACGGCTACACACGCTGCACCTTCGCCCTCGAGCAGGAGGGCGAGATGATGAAGCTCGCCATCACACACGAAGCCGATGGACCGCACAAGCTGCTTGGCCATGTGGCGAACGGCTGGCCGCTCATCCTGTCCAGCCTGAAGAGCCTGCTCGAAACCGGCAAAGGCCTGTCGCGCCCGGCGTCGAAGGCTTGAGGTTGTTTCGATAGCGAAACGTTTCTGGAGGCAGGGCGATGTACAGTTCCGCGGTGCACAGCATGACCAATGGCGAGACCGTTATGGCGAGCGCCGATGTTCGCGCGCCGCCCGAGCGGATATTTGACGCCCTCGTTACACGCGACGTCGAGCGCTGGTGGGGGTCCGCCAAGACCTACAGGATGACCGGATGGGCGGCCGACCTCCGCGTCGGCGGCCGCTGGAGCGTCACCGTCGAGACGGCGGCCGGCAGACACCTGCCCGCCAGCGGCGAATTCCTGGAGATCGAAGAGCCGCGCCGGATCGTGCAGACGCGGAGATACGACTGGGACCATCCGACGCTTGGCCGCCGCGAAACCAAAGTCGCCTGGCTGCTGGAGCCGATCGCCGGCGGCACACGCGTCACCATCTGCCATGGCGGCTTCGCCGGCATCGCTGCTGCCGCAACGAAGCATGCCGAAGGCTGGGCCCGGGTGCTGGGCTGGCTTCAGGCGTATCTTGGTACGGGCGGCTTGGCGGCGGCTTAATCCACCAAGCAACGGTAGCATCCCTTCGCGCCAGCGTTAAATTACATTCAATTCCCGAAACGGCCGCCCGTCGGCAATCCGGCTGTACCCGAACGCCGAGCAATCCACCGTGCGATAGCCGCCATGCACTATCAGTTCGGCCAGCGCCTTGCCGACCGCCGGAGCCTGCTGCAAGCCGTGACCGGAAAACCCGTTGGCGAAGAGGAAATTGCCGACCTCCGGGTGCGGGCCGATCACCGCGTTCTGGTCGAGCGTATTGTAGTCGTAATGGCCGACCCAGGCGCGCGTCGGCTTGATCGCCTCGAAGGCCGGAATGCGGGTCGCCAGCACTGGCCAGATCACCTCTTCGAACAGCGGCCAGTCGGGGTCGAAGTCGGCGGGGTCGGCCGGTCCTTCGCCCTCTTCCGGCTCGGCGCCGCCGGTGATGTAGACCGAGCCCTCCGGCCGGACATAGATGCCGCTCGGGTCGACCAGCAGCGGCATGTCGTCATATTTTTCGCGCGCCTCGAAGACGAAGACATTGCGCTTGCGCGGCTCCACCGGCAGCGCCAGCCCGGCCATTGCTGCCACCTTGCCGGCATTCGGCCCGGCGGCGTTAACGACGGTGCCGGCCTCGAGCCGCTCGCCATTGTCGAGGGTCACACCGGCGACGCGCTTCCCCTGCCGCTCGATACCGGTCACCGACGCTGTGATGAAATCAATGTTCTTGCTTCGCAGTGCCTTGCGGAACAGCATCAGCATCGCGTGCGCGTCGAACCAGCCTTCGCCGCTGCGGCCATAGGCGCCGGCGGAAATGCCCTCGACCGACAGCCACGGAAAGCGGCGGACGAGCGCCTCTGCATCCTCGAGCAGGATGTCGGCGCCCTCGGCCATCTGCGCTTCGTGGTTGGCCCGCAGGATAGGCAGCCCGTTTTCGCCGGCAAGGATGAGATAACCGCCTTCGCGAAAGCCGATATCGGCGTCCGCGCCAAACTCTTCCCTGAGCCGCCGGAACAGTTTCAGCGTGAATTGCGACAGACGGATGTTTTCCGGGATCGAAAACTGCTGGCGGATGGAGGCGCAGGACAGTGTGGTCGCCGCATGAGAAAATTGCGGGTCGCGCTCGACAAGCGCGATCGAGCCCGAAAACCCTTCCTTGCGCAGGTAATAGGCAACCGACGAGCCGACGATGGCTCCGCCGATGATGACGATGTCGTAATGCACCTTTTCGCCCTTCCGGTCTGAATCGCCGAGTCACGCCGCCGGCAGGATGATCTCGAAGCGCGTGCCGCTCGCCGAGTCAACCAGCCGGATCGTGCCATCATGCGCTTTCAGGAGGGCCAGCACGATGCCGAGGCCCATGCCGGTGCCGCCGGAATCGCGGCGCGTGGTGAAGAACGGCTCGAAGATGCGGCCTCGGTTGCTGGGCGAAATGCCGGCGCCGTCGTCGTCCACCACAATGGTGGCCTTGCCGTCCGCGCTTGCGGCCGTGATCGAAACCAGCGTTGCGCCGTGCCGCGCCGAATTGTCGATGAGATTGGCCAGCACGATCGCCGCGTTTTCGGCCGATATGCGCAGACCGATCTGGGCGCCCGCCTCGAGGCGCAGCGCCAGCCTGTCGTCGGCCGGCAGCAGCGCCAGTGCAGCAGTGAGCGACGTGTTTTCGCCGCTCGGTTCGAGATTTTCGGCGCGCGCCAGGTCGAGCAGGCGGCGCACCAGAAGGTTGAGCCGGCCGGCATCGGTGACGATATTGTCCGAAAAACGCCGCCGCTCGGCCTCGTCCATCGCGCTGCCCGAATCGCGCAGCAGTTCGGCGGCCCCCTGGATCGCCGTCAGCGGCGATTTGAGCTCGTGCGAGACGTGGGTGGCAAAGGTCTGGATGCCGTCGGAGCGTGCGTGCAGCTTTTCGGCCATGTCGAGGAAAGCAGCAGAGAGTTCACCCATTTCGCGCGTGCCGTGGTGATCGAGCGGCCTGATCGCCGCGCGGTCGCCGGCGGCGATGCGTTTCGTGCGTTCCATCAGCGCATAGATCGGACGGCTGACGGCCCGCAGGAAGACCAGCCCGATCAGCAGCGCGCCGCCGAGGATGGCGATTGCTGCCAGCGCCACCTTGCCGCGCTCGCCATAGAGATGCTTGACGATGTTGTTCGGCGTCCGCGACAGATAGACGACGCCGGCGACCTTGCCGGAGACCGCAACCGGCATGGCGACGAAGACGCGAACCTTGGTGCCGCGGCTGACCGAATAGAGCGGCGGCGACGGCTGGTCGGGAACCCGCAGCCTGAGCGCGCTGGCGTAGCGGCCGGCAAGCGCTGCGCGAACCTCGTCGACAGCCGCGAGCGACAGGCCGGCCTCCTCACGGCCGGCGATGACCACGCCTCTGGGATCGAGCAGCCGGAAGCCGGCGAGCGTGGTCTTCTGCGTCTCGGCAAGAATGTCCGACAGGCGTGCGCCGATTGCAGCGAAGGCGGGATCGGCGCTGGCCGCGGTGGCCGCGGGCCGGGTCGGCAGGATCCTGTCGGACGCAAGATCGAGGCGCGGTTCCATCGGCTGGTAGGGAGAAGCCCGATCGCTGGTGTTGGGTGAAGGCACGGGTGCGCCGAGCTTTTCCGGGGCAAGGCCGGCCTCACGGACCTCTTGCGCATAGATCGCGCCAAGGGCGGCGCCTTGGGCGATCAGCTCGGCCTCGGTCTGCCTGATCAGCTGGTTCTCGTAGAGCCGGAAGAAAAACAGGCCGGCCAGCGGCAGCGCCATCACCATGATCAGGATGGCGATGACGACCGTGGCGAGGCGAGGCCGCCATTTGCTGCCAACCCATTTTTGGGCGCTCAACTCCCGCATTTACCCAGCCGAAAACCGACGCCGTGCACGGTCTCGATCGCATCGACGCAGCCGACGGCCGCCAGCTTGGCGCGGATATTGCGGATATGGCTGTCGACGGTGCGGTCTGCGACATGGATATTGGCCACATAGGCGTTGGCCATCACCATGTCGCGGCCAAGCACATACGCCGGCCGCGCCAAAAAGCCTTTCAGGATCGCGAATTCGATCGACGTCAGCGCCAGCGGCTTGCCGTCGAAGCTGGCTGTATGGCTTGCCGGCACCAGCAACAGTCTGCCATGCGAGAATTGCCGGTCGTCGGCTGGTTCCGGCGTGGACCGAGCGCGGCGCAGAATGACGTTGACGCGGGCGACCAGCTCGCGCGGGCTGAACGGCTTGATGACATAATCATCGCCGCCCATCTCCAGCCCGAGGACGCGGTCGATCTCTTCATCCCGCGCGGACAGGAACAGCACCGGCAGGTCGGATGTGTGGCGCAGCCGCCGGCACACTTCCAGCCCGTCCATTTCCGGCATGCCGATGTCGAGCACGACGAGATCGGGCGCATGGCGCTCTATCGCCTGCAAGGCAGCCGCGCCGTCCGGCACCGCCAGCGTTTTCATGCCGGCCTTTTCCAGCGCGAAGCAGATGATTTCGCGAATGTGCGGGTCGTCGTCGGCGACCAGTATGTGGTGCGGCATCAAATCAGCGGCCCGGCATGAAGGGTTCGGACATCGGAGGAACCACGAACGGGCCACGCCTGTCGAGGGCGCGGTTGAGCCGCCAGTCACGAAAGCTCCAGCCCCGCCAGTTCTCCTGGCCGGCGCGGAAGCGTGCTTCGTCCTGTGCATACCAGCCGGCGAGTTCGCGGATGGAGGCATCCTCCGCGGAAACCGTCCTGCTCTGGTGCTGGACGAAGCGATCGAGCGCCGGCAAGGCGCCGGGCCCGAGCGAGCGCAGGTACCAGACGTCGAGCTGGGTGCCTTGGCCGGTCATTTCGAAGCAATGGTCGACATTGTAGTTGGCGATCAGCGCGGCAAAGTTGATGAACGAGCAGGCATAGAGCGTCGCCGATAGCGTCAGAAGATTGGCGGCAAGCAGCCATTCGTTGGACTTTTCGCGCGCGATGCGGGCCATGATCAGGACAAGGCCCGCCGCCACCAGCCCCATCCAGACGAACGCAGCGACACGCCAATAGGTCAGCGCATAGATACCGATATAGAGATCGAGCCGCAGGATCGACGAGATCACCAGGAGGATGTTCTGCGCCACCCAGGCATAAACCAGCCGGCGGATGAGCGGATCGCCGGAGGTCGCGCTTCCCGGCCGCAGCGCCGCCAGCACGAAGCCGGCGGCCAGCAGCGCCGTGACGATCAGCGGATAGGCGCCGCGATGCGCGTAGGCGGCATAGGTCAGCCCGTCGGGAAGCGCGATGCCGCCCCACAGATAGGTGGCGTCGAGTGCGCTCTGCACCGCGAACAGGATGTTGAAGACGACGAGCGCGCGGAGGATAGCGGCCTTGCCGAAGACGATGTCTTCGATCGTGGGACTTATGGCTGGCCTCGTCGGTGTGCTGGCAGGCGTTCCCAACCGAGGAATATGCCGGAGAAGCCGCGGCAGGCGCGGCCGCAGAAAGGCCCATACGCCGGCGAGCGCGAATAGCCAGAAGGCAAGACGCGGCAACTGCATGAGGTTGAGCAGGGCGAAGAGATCAATCAGCGAAAACCAGTATTCGATGACGGGATTGGCGGCGCCGAACAGCGCGAGGAACACTGCGCCGAGGCCCAGCGGCATGACCCAGACGGCGATCGCCGCAAGGCGCACGCGCCGCCGGCCAAGCCGCCGCGCCGCCATGCGCCAGCGGAAGAAATCAAGGACGAGCCGAAATGGCGTTGCAAGCAGGAACAGCGAGAGTTGGCCGGCAATGCGGGCAAGGCCGAGCCGCAACCGTCCGGCCAGTGAAAGCGCGAAGATGGCCGTCGTCGCCAGCGCGATCGAGACGGACAGTGCGCTGACATTTTCCACAAGCGGCAGCAGCGCCATGAACAGCGCAACCGGCTTGAACCAGAACCTGCCGTCGTTGAAGGCGCCGAGAGGATGGAGAGCCATGCTCGCCGCTGCAATCGCAACGCCGAACAGGAAAAGCGTGATGCCCGCCGGTTGGCCATAGAAGAAAAAATCGGCCAGTGCGACGAGCAGGACGGCAACGCCGAAGCGGTAGCAATAGCTCGGCGCCGCCGGGAGGAATACTATCATGATCGGGCTTTCTCGGCGGCTTTGATGCGGCCGGTGGGCGAGGATTTCCGGACGAAAGGGAGGAGGTTTACCGAAGTCCGGGGCGGATCGACGAGCCACCAGCTTTCGCGGCGAAGCCGGTACGGCAGGGACCAACGGGAGTTCGTTTGCTCTTGCATGCCGCCCTTGTCGCATCCGGTCGGGTGGCAAGCGGGGCGGAGACGAGGAGATTTTCCGAAGTTGCGTGCAGTTTTTATGCACGGCTTGCCTCGGCCGGCTGCAGACGGCATAGATCGGAGATGACCACCGAAAGCTACCGCCCGCGCCGCTCGGTGCTTTACGTCCCGGCTTCGAACGACAAGGCGCTGGCCAAGATCCAATCGCTGGCCTGCGATACCGTCGTCATCGATCTCGAGGACGCCGTCGCCCCGGCCGACAAGCCTTCCGCGCGCGAAAAGCTGGCGGCGATTTTCGCCGGCCGTTCCAACCGGCGCTGCGAGATGGTCGTGCGCATCAATGCGCTGTCGAGCGAGTGGGGCGGCGCCGACCTGCTGGCCGCGGCAAAATGCTCGCCCGACGCCATCCTGCTGCCCAAGGTCGACACGCCGCGCGACATTCTCGAGGCCGGCGACGTGCTCGACGACAATTTTATCGCCGACGAAGTCAAGCTATGGGCGATGATCGAGACGCCCAGGGCGCTGCTCAATATCGGGCCGATCGCTGAGCTCGGCCGCGATCCGGCCTCTCGACTGGCTTGTTTCGCTGCCGGAACGAATGACCTGGTCAAGGACACCGGAATTCTCTCCACGCCCGACCGGCGCTATCTCGTTCCATGGCTGATGCAGATGGTGCTCGCGGCGCGTGCCGGCGGCCTCGACCTGCTCGATGGCGTCTTCAATGATTTTCGCGATATGGACGGGTTTGCGCGCGAGTGCACGGAAGCGGCCGCCATGGGTTTTGACGGCAAGTCGCTGATCCATCCGGCTCAGATCGAAGCCGCGAACCGCGCCTTTGCACCGTCGCCCGAAGCAATAGCCGAAGCGCGCGCGGTCAAGGATGCCTTCGCGCTCGCCCAAAATACCGGTAAGGCGGTAGTTGCGCTGAACGGCAAGATGGTCGAGCGGCTGCATCTGGCGCAGGCCGAAAAACTGCTGGCGAAGGCCGCCGCTGTTCGCGCATGACTAACGCAACTGACGACAGGATTGAAGAATGAAACTCTACCGTTTTCTGTCCGGTCCGGACGATTCCAGCTTCTGCCACAAGGTGACGGCGGCGTTGAACAAGGGCTGGCACCTGTTCGGCTCGCCGACCTATGCCTATGACCAGGAAGCCAAGACCATGCGCTGCGGCCAGGCCGTGGTGAAGGACATCGAGGGCCAGGAATACGGCCCCGACACCAAGCTCAGCGACTGGTAGGGAGGTTCGCTGAAGCGCTCGTCCTTCGTCATCCTAGGGCGTAGCAGTCGCGAAGCGACGTCGCGGAGTACCCTAGGATCCATGCCGTTACCTCTGCCGAAGGGCACGGCGGATCAGGATTAGTGTGATCTACCACCGATCGGGATAGCCCCGTTACCCAGAACGGGATGATGAGCGTTCGGTTCTGCACCGCCGGCGCACTGCATCACTATCACGGCATGATGGGGTGGACGGCGCCCGACGGCATCGGATGTGCCAGAATGAGTTCGTTGAGATCTCAAACAAGGGAGCCGTCCGT